>JAUSKV010000379.1 GCA_030646745.1 Sulfurimonas sp.
AATAAAATATGGAAGTTCAGGGTCAAAATCAAATTCACTTGCTTTATTTGCATTCACACCAATAAGATTTAAAAAATTATTTACCAACTCAGGAACTTCTTCAGGTGGCACAATATCTACTCTTGTTAGAGCAATTGCAAACATACTTTCACCCATTTTTGCAGAAAAAGCAGCAATTTCACTTTTTAGAGTCTCTATCTGCTCTTTTAAATCTCTGTATGAAGCCAGATCTATCATGTATAAAAGTATCTCTGTTCTTTCAATGTGTTGTAAAAATTGAATTCCTAAACCTTTACCCTCATGCGCTCCGCCGATAATTCCGGGAATATCAGCCATAACAAATGATTCAAAATCACCTATATTTACTTGACCTAATTTTGGAGTAAGCGTAGTAAATTCGTAGTTTGCAATCTCTGGACGTGCATTAGAAACCGTTGAAATCAGAGTTGACTTTCCAACATTAGGAAAGCCAACAAGCCCAACATCGGCAATGAGTTTCAGATCTAACTTAATCTGTCTTGTTTTACCTTTTTCTCCAGGTTGTGCATAGGTTGGTCTTTGGTTTGTAGAGGATTTAAAACGAGTATTTCCAAGCCCGCCTTTTCCGCCCGTAATAAACTCCACTTCTTGACCGTCAGTTAACATATCAAAGAGAACTTCGCCGCTCTCTGCATCAATTATTTGAGTCCCCGGTGGAACGATAATAACCTCTTTTGCACCAGAACGTCCAGTCATATTTCGACCTTCACCCTGAACACCATTTTCAGCTTTTATGTGCATCTTTTTTTGAAAATGTGAAAGAGTATGCGTATTATTATCGCATTTAAACCAGATGTCGCCACCTTTTCCGCCATCGCCCCCGTTTGGACCGCCATTTAAAACAAATTTTTCACGACGAAACGCAACGCATCCCTGTCCACCTTTTCCGGAAGAAACGGTTAATTCAACACTATCTGTAAACATTGTAGATATCCTTAGTTGATAATACTTAAAAATTCACTTGATTTTAAAAAAGAGTAAACTGTTAAATATTTTATTTATTTAGGTGTAAAACCTAGTGATTGAAGTAGAATATTCGGGCAGAGCCCAAACATTGTAGAATTACGCAGCAGCTACTATAGAAACTTGTTGACGATTTTTGTCTTTTCTTTCGAATTTAACAACACCCTCAATAAGTGCATAGATTGTATGGTCTTTTCCCATACCAACATTTTTGCCTGGGTGAACTTTCGTTCCTCTTTGACGAATGATAATGTTACCGGCTATTACAGCCTCACCACCATACTTCTTAACACCAAGTCTTCTACCAGCCGAGTCACGATTATTCTGTGTACTACCTTGACCTTTCTTATGTGCCATACTTTACTCCTTAATCTTATTACGCAGCTATCTTAACGATGCGAACACGTGTGAAGTCTCTTCTGAAACCTCTTTTAACTTTACTATCTTTACGACGACGCTTTTTAAAAGTAATAACTTTTTTATCACGACCTTCGTTGATAACTTCAGCAGTTACAACAGCACCTTCAACAAAAGGTGTTCCCATTTTAAGTGAACCAGCATTCACAGCTAGAACTTCTTTGATTTCGATGATAGTTTTAGGTTCAAGAGACATGTTATCAAATTTTAAGATATCACCCTCTGCAACTTTATACTGCTTACCACCATTTTTAATAATTGCGTACATCCACGGTCCTTAAATATATTATACTTGCATAAACTTCTGAGTGTAGAAAAATCACGCACCAGAAGTCCAATTTCTACAAAAAGTCCGGAATTATAACCATCTAAGCTTTAAGTTTTGTTTAACCTAAATGCAAATTTTTACATTTGCATTTCACGGAATAAAAGAAAGTAGCACTCCCTATAAACAACGCTTCTTATCCTTATTGAAAACCTCTTGAAAAAAAAAGGTACAAAAACGGTACAAAAAAATACACTGTCTTTCTTGGATTTTATAACTATTTATCTGAAGAGCGAATTATGATTTCCAACTTGGATAAGTGCAAGTTCTAAAATTTCGTTGTTTATTTTATATATTAGAAGTAAGTCAGGTTTAACATGACACTCTTTTAAATCTTTAAAATTTCCGTTAAGTTTATGGTCTTTATATTTATCATCTAGCTTTTTATTCTCTGCCAATAAAATAATAATCTCTTTCATTAACTCTTTATCTGTGGAAGATAGTTTTTTATACTGTTTTTTAAAAGATGCCGTTCTAAATATTGAATACATCAGTTGTCTAAATCTTCAAAAAGCTCATCTACACTTTTAAAATTTTTACCATCTCTATTTTCAAGCTCATCAATAGATTTTTTAAACTCTTTAGTAGGTAGCTTTACATCAAAAGGCAAACCTCTATTTACTACAATCAAATTTGTAAAAATATTGACTGCATCCGTAAAATTTAAACCTAAACTTTTTAATATCACTTTGGCTTCTGAAAACTTATCTTCATCAAGTCGTAAACTCGTTTGTATTTTGCTCATAATCAATCCTTTTTCGTATTATATACCAAATGGGATATTTATAAATTAATTTTATTCTAAAAATGCCAACATTTATTCAAGTTCCAATTGCATCAGATACATATCTTCGCCATCAACAATCTCAAGCTCTGCACTCTTGCACTTCGGACAACAATACTCCAACTTTTCCAAGGTTGATTCAGCCAAACAGCTCTTGCAACTCACTATAACTGGCTGAATATTCATAATAAATTCAGCATTATCACAAATAGTTTGTTCTTTAAAAGTGTCAAAAGCTGTTTTTAAAAGCTCCGGTTCAACCCCGCTCATCACGCCGATTTTCACCACAACTTTTGTTACTTTTGTAGCATCATTCGCTTTTGCATTCTCTTCACATGCATCTATTAGAGACTGAACAATACTATATTCATGCATCAGCAAATCCTCGGCAAAAGCTCACCCGTCGGTGTTTCTAAAAACCTTGAAGTTCCCCATGCACTTTTGAGTATCACTTTTTTTACATGTCTGTTTGTAACGATTCCTATAATGACAGCATGTGGATTAAATGCTTTTAAAATTTCACATGCCGCTTCTGCATCCTCTTTTTTTATAGCGAGGACAAATGTACCCTCATTCGCCAAAGCAGTAGCCTCAAAGCCAAGCATTTCACAGATGCCATTGACCTCATCACTGATAGGGATTTTCTCTTCCTCAACCTCTATACAAACATTAGACTGCTTCGCCCACTCGTTCAAAACCGCACTCACTCCACCTCTCGTGGCATCTCGCATTGCGGTTATTTTTATATTTGCATCCAGTAACGCTTTGACATGTGGAAAGAGTGAAGTGCAATCACTTTGCAAGGAGCTACTCATCTCAATTCCTTCCCGTGCCGCGAAAATAGTCGCACCGTGACAACCGATGTCACGGTTTACCAAAATCACATCCTCTTCGGTAATGTTGTTAGAACTAATCCCTTTTTGCAACACTTCGCCAATGCCCGTAGTGTTGATAAAAATCTTATCCACACTTCCGCGAGGCACAACTTTGGTATCGCCGCTCACCACAATTGCACCGTTAATTTCTAACTCTTTTTTCATGCTCTCCACAATGCGTTCGAGCTGGACAATCTCAAAACCCTCTTCGATGATAACGCTACATGTCAAATATTTAGGCTTCGCTCCCATCATAGCAAGGTCATTACATGTTCCACAAACCGCAAGTTTGCCGATGTCCGCACCCGCAAAAAAGAGAGGCGAAACGGTAAAACTATCAGTAGAAAATGCCAACGCACCATTATGAATAATCGCCGCATCTTCACTCTTCTCTAAAATCTCATTTTTAAACGCCTTGTAAAATACTTTGGAGATAAGTTCATTGTTCTCTTCCCCACCGTTTCCACATGCCAAGGTTATTGTTTTATTCATTGCAATCTTCTTTATTTGAATTTTTAACTTCTTTCGTTATTTTAGATACTAATTCTTGACTTATCTGATTAAAATTATATAGACTATCTTTTAAATCATCAATCTGCTGATTTATTTTATTTTGTTTCCAATTTTCTTCTAAACTGTCCTTTCTAATATTATTTTCTTCCAAGGAAAGATATAAAATTTCAGTATATGCAAACCAACCATTTTTAATAGAATCATAGAGTTCATAAATACTCAAATCGTTAAATTTCTTTATATTTTTTTCAACTTTTTCTTCATCTGCATGCAAAAATGTAATTCTATACTGTTTATATACTTTATCCCATCCATTAAAATAATTAGATTCTACATTGAAATATTCTTGTATATTCTTCCATTTTTTTGAGAAACTTTCATTCGGTAAATTATATTTTTTCACCCATTTATTTAAATCAACTTCAATCATAGCTTGAAAATATACAATGGTGTCTATAGCATAACTTTGGAACTCTCTATTGTAATTTTCCAATTTTTGTCGTTCATGAAATAAATTTATATTTTCACGACTCATTATGTTGCTATATAACTCATTTGCTTTATGTGATAAATCAATACAATTTTTAAGTCCGTTCATTGACTTCCAGTATAGTATATATGATAAGTCATCTAGTTTATCTATCGCTGTTAGCATGTTTCTTCACTTCTCTTTTTTCGGATAATCAAACGAAACCAATTTTGCATTTTTAACACTTATATCTACCCAACTATCGCAATCAAACTCTATCTCAACAACTCCGCATGTCGGAATATTTTCGTTAAACTCTAAATATTTTTCAGCCAGTTCATTCAAACTCGGATTGTGCCCAAACAAAAATGCTACGCTGTTTTTATCCGCTATTTTGGTCAATATTTTATGAAGAGTAGTCGCATTTGCCTCGTAAATATCTTTTTTAAACACAATCTCTTTTTCAAACCCTATTTTTTTTGCAATTATCTCTGCCGTTCTTTTAGCCCTCACTGCTGGACTTGACAAGATTATATCGGGGATTATTTTTTTATCTTTTAGTCTGCTACCCATCAAAGGTGCATCCGATTTGCCTCTTTTATTCAGTGGTCTCTCAAAGTCATCCAATAATGAATCTTTCCAACTTGATTTTGCATGTCTGATTAAATAAACTCTCTTCACAAAAGACTCCTAGTATATTTTTGATTTAATTTTTTAAATCGGTTAAAAAGTTTTAGATTTTCTTTTTGTACATAGTTCTCTATTTTTTTCAAGAGTGAAGCATCTATTTCATAACTGCCAAGCCTCTCCGTTCCATGATAGTTGTCATTTATGCTTCCCAAAATA
>JAUSKV010000380.1 GCA_030646745.1 Sulfurimonas sp.
GATGATAGTTTTGAAGATTCAAGACATCACCAAGTTGAATTTTTTCATGATTTCCCATCTATTCTCTATAATGAGCTTATGAGACTGAAGCTTATAAAAACAGATATGCAAATCAGCAATGCGCATTCTGTTCATCTGAAAATTTTAGTAGCCGAGGATTATGAGGTAAATAGAATCCTTATGGCGGAACTTTTAGACCAATTTGATATAGAGTACAGTTTTGCAGTAAACGGTCAAGAAGCAGTTGAAATGGTTAAAAATAGCAGCTACGACCTAATTTTGATGGATATAAACATGCCTATAATGAATGGTATGGATGCTACAAAAATTATAATAAACGATTTAAAAGTTACAACGCCTATTGTCGCTCTTACTGCGAATGCACTTGATGGAGACAGAGAGAAATTTTTATCTATTGGAATGCATGACTATCTCTCTAAACCGATAGATATAAGAGCTTTTGAAGCCCTTTTGGTAAGACAAAGCCAAGCCGCCCAGGCAAATAGCGGTAGCAATAAAAGTGTGATAACTCAAAAAGGCAGTATGTTCTCTCAAACCCATGAATCCTTAGATATAAAATCATCACTTGAATCGGCTGCTAAAAATATGATTTTCCCTCAAGCAATTATGGGAAAACTTGTAAAAAGTTATGTATCCTCGTTAAATGAACTTGAAAATAACATTGAGGATGGAATTGCTCAAAAAGATTTTCCGAAGATACAAATAAATGCACATAATTTAAAAAGTGGTGCTGCTTCTCTATGTTTTGATGTCATTGCAAAACTAGCCCAAGAGTTAGAAACAAATTCAAGAGACAAGAAGGAAGATTTTGACTTTCTAAAAAAGTTAAAAGAGATAAAGCACTATATAAAATCGCTTGAAGAATATCAATCGGCTCTTGATTTGTGATAATAAATTTTTTATTAAAATCCTATATAATGCCAATATTACTTCAAAAGGCATAAATTATGAGTACAATAAAAGAGTTTTTAAGCAACGACCATGGAAAATGCGATGAGTTGTTTGCAACAATGGAAGAAAAGGCAACTAAGTCATTAGCGGACGCGAAAGAGGCGTGTGAAGAGTTTATAAAAGAGACTGAGAGACACTTTCAGATGGAAGAGAGAATTATGTTTTTGGAGTTTGAGACGAAAACAGGAATGACTCAGGGTCCGACTGCGATGATGAGACATGAGCATACGCAAATGAGATCTTTGATGGAGCAGATGAAAGAAGCTATTGAAGCAGGAAACAAAGATAAATTTTTTGGATTATCTGAAACTCTGATGATTTTAAATCAGCAGCACAACATGAAAGAGGAGCAGATGCTTTACCCGATGGCACAGCAACATCTTAGTGCGGATTCGGATAGAATTGTTTCTATGATGGAGTCCATGATTGTTGAGTAAAAGCTCTTCTTTCTCGCTGAAAAACAAAACTTTTGTGATTGGGAATAATCTGAATAAAAGGTATGCATGTGGATTTTAACGGGTTATCTATAGAACAGGCACCGCCTATATCAGCACCGCTGCGATTCTTTTTAGCAGCACCTCTTTTTGCTATATTTGCCGGTTTTTTGATTCTCTTTAGTGATAGCAGCGCACTCATGAGCAGATACTCGATGGAATCCATTGTAGTTACCCATGCTATTACTATAGGCTTTTTTGGTTTTGTCATGCTTGGTGCTTTAACTCAGATGCTGCCTGTTCTAGCGGGGGCAAAAATCCCTAATGTGAAGTTTACTACTAAATATTCACATCTTCTTCTCTTCTTTGGTACTATTTTTATGCTTATGGGACTTCTGCAAAACAATACCCTATTTAGTTCTATAGCATTTGTAACTCTTGGCAGCGGTTTTATGATGATTTTAATCTCTATTGCCGTAGCAATCAAAGGTGTTAAAAACTTTACCCCAACGGTAAAATCAATGGCAAACAGCATAACTTTTGCATTTTTGACCGTATTTATGGGGCTTTTTTTACTCTATTCCTATAGCACTAACAACATTTCAGAGATTCATGCGACAATCGCAAATATTCATAGCGTTTTGGGAATATTCGGATTTGCAGGGATTCTGATTATCGGAGTCTCTTTTCAAGTTCTTCCTATGTTCTATGTTGCACCAAAATTTAAAACTTTTTGCAAAAAGAGAGTTATCTGGCTTATTCCGGCAGGGCTTATTTTATGGGCTATACTAAATATATTTAATGACACTTATGCCCTCATTGCAAAACTTTGGATAACTCTGTTTTTTTGGGCATTTGCCACAACGGTCTGGAAAAAGTTGAATAAACGCCGCCGACCAATCAGCGATGTCACGGTCTGGTACTGGAGAAGCGCCAGTATATTCTTAACGCTTGGCGCATTTTTATGGATATTCGATGAGTATTTTAAACATGAATATATAGTTATGGTGGGCATATTAATAGGCGGTGGTTTTATAATGTCTATTATTACGGGCATGCTTTACAAGGTAGTCCCATTTTTAGTATGGTTCCATCTTAACGCAATGGGATATATGCAGATACCTACGATGAACGAGATGATAAATAAGAATCTGGCAAAAGTTCAA
>JAUSKV010000383.1 GCA_030646745.1 Sulfurimonas sp.
AATCAATGATAAAACTCTAAACATTCCTTGCGATATCTCTCCTTGAAATATTTTATCATCTACACCATTTTCTTTTATATATAACAATGAGGGGATAGGTAAAGATGAATTTTTAAATATCTCTTTTAATTCATTTTCTGTAGTCGTTCCTATATCGGCTAAGCTATAACCGATACTATTAATATCATCAATAATATTTTTTTTAAATTTTTCTCCACCTCTTTTTAATCCATCTTCATATTTTAAAACTACAGCATCATCATCTTTAGAAATTTGATTAAAAAATTTATCATCTAAATCTAACATTTTTGGAGACATTATGGAATCTCTACCTAATTTACTTCCAAATTTATATAAATAGACATTTTTTACCCATGAAAATATATCTTCGATTGAAGGATGTTGTTTTTTATCTCTTTTTGTTTTCAGGACTAGTTTATCTTTTTCTATTTCAAAATCAATTTTCTTATTTTCTAATGACTCATAGGTAATTTCACCTTTGCCTTCATTGTCTCTTGTAAAATAAACTTCACCATCAATTTTCAACTCTTCTTTTTCAATTTTGTTCTCAATAAATTTTAATTCATAAACAAAAATTTTTACTTCATCTGTTAATTCTATTATCCAGTGATATTCAAAACCACTTTTTAAAGATTCATCACCATCAAATAATATTTCAGACAAGGTATATATAGATTTTAAAAGTCTTGTTTTTCCAGAAGCATTTTTTCCAGTAATTAAATTTATTTTTTCTAATTTACACCCTTCAATTATCCAACCATTTCCATCTATTGGTTTTTTTGAGAATGTAATGTTTTTGATATACATAATTTTCTTCCTTTAATATAAGTTACCTATTATTTGCCTGTAGAATAGCAAATTTTTATTTAAAAACTGAACTACCTATAATCCAATGCTTATTTTATAATGCGTCCAACTCAATTCGCTACACAGTGTGTAGCGAATTGGAAAACAGTTATAAAACTGCCTCATATTTCTAAGATTTTGCTGAGTAAATCCCTTGCCAAAATCTTTTGTAAGTCTCGATGAAAGCTCTTTTATGAGATATGAACCATATTCGGCTCTCTCTTTGCCGTTTTGTTCTTCTTGAACTATTTGCTGACCAATATTCCAATAAGCCTCAACCATTATAAAGTTTACTTGTCGGTAAGCACTGTCTCTTGCACTCTGAAATATATTTTTTATGTTTAGATATAAATCATCGTTTTTTACCGGCTTCATTTCGCATCCTCAACTATACTTTATCTCTTCATCGGTTAAATCCATACAGTTTATAAATTATTTAATTTGGTTAATACTGGTCATACACTCGTTTTGCTTTTGGATATGCATATATTATTGCTCCGGCTGCTATACCCAATATGAATAGCCAAATGAACATTGCGTAAGAGCTCTCCTCTTCTACCTCTTCTTTTTTCACCTTTTTAACAACTATTGTCTCTTCTTTTTTTACACTTTCTACACTTTTTGTTACAACTGTTGTCTCTACAGCGGCGGTATTATTACTCTCTTTTGTTGCTTGGCTTGTCGTATTTATCTCTTTAACCAAAGGTGCTGTTATGTTTGTATCTACTTTTATTGTCATACTATTTACATCTGCTTTGCTTTTGTTACTATCCGTTTGTACTGCTGAAATATTCGTATCTTTCTTAGCTGCATGTGCTAAAAGTTTTGTGCTATTTACATCTGCTTTTGTTGCTGAAACATTTTTGTCAACAGTTTTTACTTTTGCAGAATTCGCCACATGAAGTGCTGATACAGGCTCTTCTAAGCTCTGTTTTTGATTTTCTCCTATGTTGTCTTCTTCAACTGCTCCGCTATATTTTCGACCATAAGCACCCTCGTACTTTGACTGGAGTAGGCTCATTACCTCTTCGTACATCTCTTGATTTTTGATTGGCTCAATTATTAAAACAGTATAATCCTCAAGAGGGCGCACATGTATTACAAAATCATTTTCTGTTGCTAGTGCCTTAAGCTTCTCATACACTTCATCTTCTTGAAACTTTTTAAATTCCTCATAGGCTCCCTCTTTTTGGGAGAATGAGCCAAACAGAATTTTCTTTGGAAATTCAGCAGTGGACGACGTCTCATCCGATATTGTTTTAGCTCTGTTTTCAATATCTCGTACAGTTGCTTTCATAAACTTCGGCACAACCAATTTCAGGGTTTCTTCGAGTATAAACTGATTTTTTATAGGCTCTGCAACCAAAAGATTTTGTCCGGATGAACCGATAACATGGATATTAAAATCATTCTCTTTTGAAATAAGTTCAAGCTTACTGTAGCTTTCATCACTTTTTAGTTTTTCAAATGCGGCATTCGCACTCTCGCTGTCTTTAAAACTATCAAAAACAATCTGCTTTGTGTATGCCCCTAAAGAACTGCTTATCAGTATAGTTATCACTGCTGTAAAAATAACTTTCATGTGTGCTTCCCCAGAATAAATTTAGAAATCATTATATTGGTTTAATTATAAGTAAAATCTAAAATGAAGAAAAAGATTAAAAGAATTTCTGCTTTTTCCGATACTATAGAAAATTACAAGGGGTATATTATGAACACTTCCTATGGATTAAATTCCTATGCATCACACGATTTAAACATACGTATGAAAACGTCGAGCGGCGATGTTATCAATATGGATTTTGCAAATAAAAAAGAGCTTTCCATGTCGCATCAAGAAAGCGAAAATGCAACTAAAGATAGCCTCTCTTTTTCTTCCATGCAATCATTTCAATTCTCTATGACGGGAGATGGAATAGATGAACAAGACCAAAAAGAGATAGATGCTTTTATGAAAATTGCAAAACCGTTTATTGATTCATTTTTAAAAGAGCTAGAGCAAGATGCGCCGCAAACTCCCGTTACTAAGCTGGCAAACAAAATAGCGGATATTTTTGCACCCATGAAAGAAAAAGATGAAGATACAAAAAATTATGTGAAAACAAATATAGTAAAAATGTTTGACAACTCCATGCAACAGAGCGATTCTATGAGTAAAATCTTTGAAGATGCAAAAAAATTATTAGAAAAAACTCTTCAAGAGTTTGATGATTACAACAAAAAACTGTATGCCTGATTCTTTTTGGAATAGTATATGCTTGTAAAATTGTATGAAATCACTAATATTAATAATTTTATTAAATGTAGCTATTTTAGCTTCGTCGGCGTTTGATGTAGAGCAGGAGTATGAACAGCTCAATCTTGGAATTGAGAAAATATCTCCTCTTCTCTCGACAGAAGAAAAAGTATCTCTCTATCTGTTAGTTCTGGCAACCCATGACAAAATAACAACTGCTTATGCTCTAGGGGAACATAACGGTGATTTACTCAAAGAAATAGAACAAGAAACATTAAAGCTATTCTCTTCAATAAAAGCAGATAACTTGAAGATTAAGAAGAGTGATGTAGAAAATTTAGAAGAGCTCTACTCCCAGATGAGTAAATATGGATTAGAGTTTATTAAAACCAACTCAAACGAGTCCAATAGTCCTCTTCCTATTTTTATACTTTTAGGTGCAGCTGCTCTTGCTCTAGGATTTGGTGTAAGTTATTTTTTCTTTAGAAATCAAAATACGGCTCCAATCAATAGCGATAAGCAGAGCCGCAACATTAACGATATCTTTGCAAATTTGCCGGAAATGGATAAAACACAAAGCAGAGACGAAAGCGATAATTCGGTAAAAGCGGCGGAGGAGGTCTCTCCTCCGTATGCAGAAACCAGTCATGCAGAAACAACTGTAGAAAGCAGTGATGATAGCGATGCCTTGGCGAATTTGCAAAAAGTGCATAATAATGTTTTAAATGAGGTGAAGCATTTAGAACGCCTAAAAGCATCTTGGAATGAAGAGCAAAACAAAGCAAACGATGAACTGAAAAAAGAGAAGAAAGCTCTCGAGCATGACATCCAAGAGCTTAAGAAAAAAACAGCAGAGTTGCAAGATTCACAAAAAACACTTATTAGTGAATTTCAAGAAAATTTGCAAGATTTAGATAGACAACCCTACGAAAACGATGCTGAATTTAATGAAAAACTACTCTCTCTCAAACATAAGAGCCATAACATATTTCACATATTGGATGCTATCTCGGATATTGCAGAACAGACAAATCTGCTTGCTCTCAATGCAGCCATTGAAGCAGCCAAGGCCGGTGAACATGGAAGAGGCTTTGCAGTGGTGGCGGATGAAGTGAGAAATCTTGCAGAAAAAACTCAAGAAACACTCAGTGAAGCAAAGGTAAATGTATCAAGTGTCGTAGATGCAATTTCAAGTTTAAAAAGTTAAGAGTGGCTTAAAACTTGACATTGCCTCTTCAAATAGTGTAAAATTGCGGCATCAAAACAGATATTTACATATCTCAATATCCTCTAATTTATGCGTTATGCAAAAAAAAATCCCAATAATCTAAGGTAATTACTTAATGAGTGAAAACAATTCACAAACAACCCCAACAACACCCGTAACTCCACCACGCAAGACTACAAAGCCAAACAACAAGACTCGTTCTCACACTCCCGTTAAAGGCGTAACCGTTGATGACCTTCGTGCAAAAACAATTGAAGAATTAGTAACACTCGCGAATGAGCTTAATGTTGAGCATCCAAATGAGTTGAAGAGACAAGATATTATCTTTGAAATTTTAAAGGCTCAAACAGAGCAAGGCGGCTTTATACTCTTTAGCGGCATTTTAGAAATCATGCAAGACGGCTATGGATTTATCCGCTCGATTGACAAAAGTTTTAACGAGAGTATAAACGATGCCTATGTTTCTAACACTCAAATTAAGAGATTTGCACTTAGAAACGGGGATGTTGTAACAGGTCAGGTTCGCCCTCCAAAAGACCAAGAGAGATACTACGCACTTATCAAAATAGAAGCTGTAAACGGTCTGCCGCCTGAAGAAAGTAAAAAAAGACCTCTTTTTGAAAACTTAACACCGCTCTATCCGTTAGAGCAAATTAAATTAGAGTACAGAGAAAAGGGATTAATAGGTCGAATGATGGATCTTTTCGCTCCTATCGGCAAGGGTCAGAGGGGTCTGATTGTTGCACCTCCAAGAAGCGGTAAAACTGAACTTTTAAAAGAGATAGCACATGGTATCACTGCAAATCATCCTGAAATTGATTTAATGGTTTTACTTGTAGATGAGAGACCTGAAGAGGTTACCGACATGGAGAGAAGCGTTAAGGGTGATGTTTACAGTTCAA
>JAUSKV010000389.1 GCA_030646745.1 Sulfurimonas sp.
CGTGTATCGCAGGAGATAATTAAGAATAATGAAAAAACTGCATATATGCTTCAGCAATCTCGTCTTGCGCAGATGGGAGAGATGATTAGTATGATAGCCCATCAATGGCGTCAACCTCTCGCTTCTATATCTGCTATTTCTGGAACACTCTCTATTGATGTGATGATGAACAACTACCATAAAGATTTTTTTCAAGAGCGCTTAAATGCTATTAGTGAACTCTCTCAATATCTTTCACAAACTATTGATGATTTTCGTGGATTTTTTAAAAAAAATAAAATAATAGAAAAAGTGAATGTTAAAGATATTGTCGAATCTTGTTTACATGTTATTAATTCATCGCTTAACAACAAAAATATTAATGTTGTTATAAGTATTGATAAAGATATTATTATAGAGAGTTATGTGAATGAGCTAAAACAGGTTCTCTTAAATATATTCAAAAATGCTGAAGACGCACTTCTAGAAAATAATATAAAAAATGCAACCATATCTCTTAAAGTGTATCAAAAAGAGCCGAATGTTTATATTGAAATTGAAGATAATGCAGGAGGAGTTCAAGAAGAGATTAAGAGTAAAATTTTTGATCCATATTTTAGTACAAAAAGTCAAAAAGATGGAACAGGACTGGGACTTTATATGTCTAAAACTATCATAGAAGAGCATTGCGATGGAGCTTTAGAACTTAATAACACAGAAGTTGGTGCTCGTTTTACTATAACATTACCTATAAAACATAAGGAAATTTTATTGTGAGTAATCAAAAAGAAGAGATAGTTTCCTTCCTTAGAAAATCTAATCTGTTTTAGATATACTCCATCCTTACAATAAATTTATACAAATATAAGTGATTATTTATGAACCTTTTATCAAAAAATGCGCCACTAGAAGAATCAATAACAAAAATGAGGGCTGTTTTGGCGGCTGTTGGATGTGAGATGAACTTTTCTGAGCAAAAACATCCATTGCAAAATTGCTACTCTGTAAATTTAACCTCGGTCGAAGCACCAAAACATATCTATTCAAATGGCAAAGGAGTGGTTTCAGAAGCTTCTATGGCGAGTGCTCTGGGCGAATACATAGAACGGCTGCAGACAAATAATTTTTTTATAGATTTTTACATGCCAAGCAGAAAACAGTATCCTGATGAGGTGGCGTTTCCTTTTGGCGGAGCCTATTTGAGTGATGAATTAAGAAAAATTTACAACCCACACTCCAAGAGTACTTCCTCGCGTACGCTCACAGCGCATGGCGAACTTAGCGATGAAGAGTTGGTTGATTTTAACAGTGATTATGAGGATAAAATTGTTGCGCTTCCTTTTATAAAACAGTCATCAAAAGAGAGAGTTTACATTCCGTTCAATATTTTGAGTAACCTCTATGTAAGCAATGGTTTAGCCACGGGAAATACTCCGCTAGAGGCGCAGGTACAGGCTTTGAGTGAGATTTTTGAGAGATATGCGAAGATAGAGATTATAAAAAACGGATATTCGCTCCCAAAGTTTCCGCATGCTGAGGTTGAGCAGTTTGAAAGAGTTTACAGAGATGTTTTGGCACTTCGTGAATTAGGCTACATCGTTGAGGTTTTGGATGCTTCGCTTGGCGGAGTTTTCCCGGTGACTGCCATCTCTCTAATAAACCCAAAAAACTCAACGCTCTTTGTCTCTTTTGGAGCGCATCCTATTTTGGAAGTTTCGCTTGAACGCACCATGACAGAGCTTATGCAGGGGCGTTCATTAGAGAATTTAGACACTTTTGAAGTGCCAACTTTTGACATGAGCATGGTTTCCGACAGCTTTAATTTAGAGTCTCACTTTGTTGACTCCAACGGAAAATTGGGTTTTGGATTTTTAAGCTCAAAAGAGAGTTTTGAGTTTGGTCCATGTCACTATAGCGGCAACACAAGCGAGAATGAGCATGCTTTTTTGATGCAAATTTTAGAGAAAATGGGCAAAGAGAGCTACCTTCGAGAGTACGATTATTTAGGATTTTACTCATGCCAGATGATTGTCCCGAGCATTTCCGAAGTTTATCCTATAGAAGATTTGGTTTATAACAATAAAAATGTCGGTAAATTTATTCGTGACATGGTTCTGAATTTTAGAAAATATGACCCACAAGATATTCTGATAAGCATAGAACAGCTCGAAGATTCGCTTAACATGGAAAAATATATCGGCGTAATATTTGAAAATAATTTTACAATGGCTGAGTTTAAAGCACAGATTCATCTACTTGCCGGCAATCTAGAAGAGGCGATAGAGCTGTTGGAATTCGGGGCAAATAGGTTGGGGCACATAGTTGTAGAACTGGCTAAAATGGAGGAGTTGGAGTTAGAGTATGAAGAGTTTAAGCTTGGCATGTGGAGCATCTTCTCTCAGGCGAGGGTTGAGAAGGCAATGAATATTTTAGAAGCAAAAGAGTTTTTAATAGAGACAGTACTTCATCAGGATTACTACAATATGTTAGCAATGTATGACAGGCTTGAGAGTAAAAAAAGAGGTTGCTAATAACCGCTTCGAATTAATTGAATGTAATTTTTACACCCCTGTACATCTCCATAAGCACACGCTTGTTTGAAAAGTTCTACAGTCATAAAATAGTTTTGTTTTACCCCTTGTCCGTTATAGTACATCAAACCAAGATTATAACAGCCGTAAGCATCT
>JAUSKV010000390.1 GCA_030646745.1 Sulfurimonas sp.
TGTGTATAATAATCATGCTCGATTATTTTCATGTAGGAAGCTATTGTATCATCGTTATGTAGGATGCTTTGCAGAATAGGCATGACAATATTTTCAGAGCGCTGTGCATTTTCGAGTGCCTCCGGATTGTCGTAAAGTGAATGTGTCAATTCCGTACTGGAAGTGTAAATAATATCTGTTTTTTCATCTAGAGTCAGTGATGTATCTTTAAGAAGATTTTGAAGATGCTCTTCTACAAAAATTTCGTATTGATGATATTCGGTGCTAGACACAAAAATTTGCTCAACCTCTTGAAGCCTCTGTTGTTGTTGCTTATCTACTACCGTATCACTCTGTAAAAATAGAGACATCTGCGTCGGTCTAGTTTTAAAATAGAGATTAAAATTTATATTGTCACCAAGATGCAAAAACCGTTTGTCTAACAGAACATAGGAGTGCGCTTCCTTTTTTTCTGGAACAACAAAGGTAGAATTTATATTAGTCTGCTCTTGTCTCTTGCGATCTAACACTAAAAATACCCCCTTGTTGGATGAAATAAGCACTCCTCTTCGCGACCATCATCTTTATGAAAATAGATACAAAAAAAATATTATAACATGCCGGAATTTTAGATTTCTAAAAACTCACTTCTTAAATAACTTCATAATCAAAAGCAGAGCCGCACCTATCACAAGTCCGACTAACAGCTCATTTATGATGGACGGGATAGTAGCTACAAAAAAGTGGTGCAACACTTCGACATGGTGAGCCAGTATGCCACCTCCCACTAAAATCATAGCAAATGTTCCGACAAATGCCAATGTTTTTATGAGTTTTGGCATGGCGCTTATGAGAAAGCTTCCGCTTTTTTCGTGCTTTTTTTCTATAAGCCAGAAGCCTACATTGTCCATTCTAACTATCATGGCAACCAAACCATAGACACCGAAAGTAGCTACAATTGCTACAAACAGAGTCGATGCAATTTGCACCATAATTGGCTGATTTGCAACAGCAGCGAGCGCAATTACAACAATTTCAATAGAGAGTATAAAGTCGGTAAATACGGCAGATTTTATCTTCTCTTTTTCGATATCTAGAATTGTCTCTTTAGTTGAATGAAGCAACTCCTCATTTTTCTGCGCATGGTGCTTATGAAAAAAATACTCTTCAATTTTCTCCATTCCCTCATAAAGAAGGTACAAGGCACCCAACATGAGAATGTAAGTGATAAGACTCGGAGCTACGGCACTAAGTATAAAAGCCAGAGGCAAAATTATCGCTTTGTTTTTCAGAGAGCCTTTTGTGATTGCCCAGATAACCGCCAGTTCCCTTGACTGGTCAAACCCCGTCGCTTTTTGGGCATTGACGGCTAAGTCGTCTCCCAAAATTGCAGCCGTTTTTTGCGTAGCTATTTTGCTTGCCACCGCCACATCATCCGCCAGCATCGCTATGTCGTCGAGCAGCATAAAAATTCCGGATGCCATCTACCCGTTCTCCTTTTTATTGAGAGATTTATTCATCTCTCCGCTACGCATTTTTATAAATGCCAAAAAGCCGAACAAAACGCCAATGATTATGGAGAGAACTCCCCAAAAGTCATCCCTTTGGTATGCCATGATTACCCAACATGAATCTGCAAAAAGATAAACAATAACTGCTTCATAAATTTTCCCTTTATAGGTCAGATACGCGCCGATATTCAAAAGAATTCCGCCAATAAAAGCAAATGACATCATGCTATATCTTTTATATTTTGAGTTTTGAGTATCCATGTAAAATAGACTCCTCCTGCTACAAATCCGCTTCCAATGGCTACGGTTATGAGCTCTAAAGAGTAGTCGTTTGAAGCCAAATATCCAATCATAAAAGAGGTAAAAGCTGCCGAACTTAGAAAAATCATGTCGTTATATGCAACGATTCGCCCATAATATTTCTCCTCTATATTTTTTTGTAAAAGTGTATAAGTGTAGGACCAGAGTGTTGTGGTAAATAGCCCCACAACCACGCTTGCAAAGAGTGAGAGGTAAAAGTCGTGCATCATAAATGCCCAAAACCAAACGGCGACAGCTTGCAAAATAAAGATGTAAACCACTCGTTTGTTGTTTACCCAAGAGCCTAAAATAACCGGACCGATTACAAGACCTAATGCCCTTGAAGCATGGAGTAGTCCCAAAGCCAAAGAGGTGGCAATAACAGAAGCGTAATATTTATCAACCATCAGAGCCACAAGAGCATCAAAAGCAGTAAGTCCTACAAAAGCATGAACAAACATAAGATGCATAGCATGTGGAAATCTTTTTAGGTATCTAAAAGTGTCTCGCATCATCTCTAATAAATTCTCTTTGCCCTTTAGAAACTCAACATTTATTTCCAAATTATAAAGTAGAAAAAACCCAACAATAAACATGAAAGCATCTAAGATAAAAGCGGTTTTTATACCAAGCATATAAACTACAAAGCCGCTTACAGCCATTCCTAAAGTATATGAAAATGACCAGATTATGGAGTGAAGTTCATTTGCTTTTTGGAGTTTGCTGCCATGAAGAATTTTTGGCAGAAGTGACATTTCGGTAGTAAAATAGAAACTAGCTGCAGCCATTTTTATAAAAATCAGTAGATACAAAAGCCACAAATCCTCTATATTGGTAACCAGAATTAAAAACAGAGTTGCCAAAACCTGTATAAAGATAAGAGAGAGCATCAACTTTTTAGGTCTCAGCATATCTATAATAGAGCCTGAGAGCGGTGCTTGAATAACTCCGGCTAAAAAATGAAGCATTGCCACAAATGCGACAATTTCAGGCGACACCTTCATATCAAGAAGAAGGGTGTATATTGCAATATTGCTAAACCAAGCACCAAAATATGCAATAAGCTGTATAGATGAGAGGCGTCTTAAAACAGGCTCTTTTTTTAATAGATTTATATATTCATTCATGCACGCAAGGTTATCATAATTATAGTGCAGTTAAAAGAGATAAAGTGAAAAATATTATTTAAGTTATTTAAGTTATTTATTTAATGGTCGATATCTTGTTCAATAAAAATATTCTTAAAGGTGAGGAGTGAGTCATGGATGGCATAGCAGGTGTAGCAAAACAGCAACAAACCAATATGGGTTCTGGGGAATCTCAGGGGAGAATGGCAAAGGCGCAACAGTCGGGGCAACAGGTAGAGCAGCCGAAAGTTGATCTTGTAAAAGAGATGCAGCAAAGTACTACGCAAAAAGCTGAAAAAATAAATTCTAAAGAGCAAGTGGATCAGTTAGTAAAAGAGCTTAACAACGCAATGGCTCCGATGAACACAAACTTAAAATTTGGCGTAGATCAGCAAGATGTATTCTACGTATCTGTAATTGAAGCGCAAACAAATAAAATGATAAGAAGATTTCCAGCAGAACAAGCAGCTGATTTTCTTCCTAAAATGAAAGAGGTAACCGGAATATTATTTGATTCAAAAGGGTAATAAAGCCCTTTTGAGCGAATATCTCATATTCTATTATCTTATAACTACCTCAAATAAAGCTCTGTATTCCCATTAAATAAAACTACATTCTAACTACTTTTTAATCTCTTTTATAGTAATATCGCGACAATTATTTTGCTTACAAGGGTTTTTTACATGAAAAAAAATGTTAAAAAAGTAGTTTTAGCCTATTCTGGCGGTTTAGATACAAGTGTTATTTTAAAATGGCTTCAAGATGAGTACAAGTGTGAAGTTGTAACTTTTACGGCTGATATCGGTCAAGGCGAAGAGGTTGAACCTGCTCGTGTTAAAGCTCTTGCACTTGGAATTAAGCCTGAAAATATTTTTATTGATGACTTAAGAGAAGAGTTTGTAAAAGATTATGTATTTCCTATGTTTAGAGCAAATGCAATTTATGAGGGCGAATACCTTTTAGGCACTTCTATTGCAAGACCGCTTATTGCTAAAAGACAAGTTGAAATCGCTCATATTACAGGTGCAGATGGCGTAAGTCACGGTGCAACAGGTAAAGGAAATGACCAAGTACGATTTGAAATGGGTTATTTAGGTAAAGATTCTACTCTGACTATTATTGCTCCATGGAGAG
>JAUSKV010000008.1 GCA_030646745.1 Sulfurimonas sp.
ACTTGAAGTACAAAGAAGAATGAATGAACCTACCAACATGGGCGAAATAACTGAAGCACAAAAGGGCGATAATGCGCTTATTATCGCAGATTTTGGTGCGGAGAGTTGTGGGGATGCAGTTCGTTTGTATTGGCTCATCGACCCAAAAACAGATACTATCGTAAACAGTAAGTTTAAAAGCTTCGGTTGCGGTACTGCCATAGCATCTTCTGACATGATGGCGGAACTTTGTATGAGCAAAACTGTCGATGAAGCACTTAAAATCACAAACATAGATGTAGAAAAAGCACTTCGTGATGAGCCGGATATTCCCGCAGTTCCGGGGCAAAAGATGCACTGTTCCGTTATGGCGTACGATGTTATCAAAAAAGCGGCTTCCATCTACAAGGGTGTAGATATGGAGAGTTTGGAGAGTGAATTTATCATCTGCGAATGTGCCAGAGTTTCGCAAGATACGCTTATGGAAGTGATAAAACTCAACAAATTAACAACGATTGAAGAGATTACAGACTACACAAAAGCGGGTGGTTTTTGTAAATCATGCATCAAGCCGGGTGGACATGAGAGAAAAGATGTTTATCTGGTTGATTTGCTTTTAGAGGTCAAAGAGGCGAAAGAAGCAGAAGAGAAAAGCCGTAAAATCATCGAAGCAAAAGGGGATGGAACATTCCTCTCCATGGGACTTGTACAAAAAATCAAAGCGGTTGAATCTATTTTAGAAGAGTACATCCGCCCAACGCTTAAAGCAGATGGCGGGAATGTTGAATTGATTGATATTAAACATGTAGATGAGATATTTGAGGTACTTATTAAATATCAGGGCGAATGTATGAGCTGTTCAATGAACACAACGACAACACTTGCCGGAATCGAAGATATGCTTAAGTTTAAACTCAAAGCTCCTCTCAAAGTGATAGTAACCTAATGAACGCACATGCAACCAAAGAGGGAACTTTTGCTTATTTAAAACAGTTTCCAAAATATAGCAAGGATTTTTACCGCTTTGACGGCGATGTTTTTGTCTCTTCACTTGGTCTTGGTACATTTAGAAAAGAGCCGTACCGTGAAGAAAATTACGTCATTAATTATAAAGAGTCTGTAAAAATGGCAATTTTAAATGGCATGAATCTCATTGACACGGCTATAAATTATCGTTACCAAATAAGTGAGCGAGAAATCGGCGAAGCACTGCAAGAGCTGTTTGATGAGGGTAAAGCTTCAAGAGAGCAGGTGGTTATCACTTCAAAAGCCGGGTTTTTACCGCTTGATTTTCCGTTTCCTGAGAATCCGTACCAATGGATTGAGGAGAATGTTTTAGAGAGTGGACTTGCTACAAAAGAGGACATTATTGTTGATCAGCATTGTCTTGCTCCTGCCTATTTGCGTTGGAGTGTGGAGCAAAGTCTTCAAAATTTACAGCTCAAAACTATTGATATTCTCTTTTTGCATAACCCTGAAATGCAACTCGGCTATATCGACTACAAAACGCTCAAAAAACGAATTAAAAAAGCGTTTGAAGTTTTTGAAAAGCTCGTAAGTGAGGGCAAAATCCGCCATTATGGCATAGCATGTTGGAATGGATTTTTGTATGATGAGACGCATACGGAGTATCTATCACTCAAAGATATGGTTGAAATAGCTCTTGAAGTGGGCGGTAAAAATCATCACTTTAAATACATTCAATCGCCGTATAACATTGCAAAATCGGATGCTTATAACTTCTCAAACCAAAAAGCTCCTGATGGAAAATACTATACGCTCATGCAGATGGTGCAAGGATACGGACTCAAAATGATGGCTTCATCCGCGCTTCTTCAAGCCAATATTTTTCAAAAGAAATTTGATGCAAGAGTAGGCGAGTTACTAGGTACGAGTGAACTCAATGATGTTGCCAGTGCCTTGCAATTTGCAAGAATGGGAAGCGTTGTGAGTGCTCTTTTTGGTGCGGTGAACCCTCGGCATGTGGAAGATAATTTGATGTTGGCGTATATACCAAATACAAAAAAAGAGAATTTAACTCAATTGTTTGGAGAAAAAAATGTTGTATGACATTATTGTAGTAGGAAGTGGTATTTCAGGGCTTTTTGCGGCACTCTATGCAAAAAAGTCAGGGCAAAATGTAGCCGTTTTGACAAAAGGAAATCCATTTCGTTCAAACTCAGCAGTTGCTTCGGGTGGAATAAATGCAGTTTTAAACTTTACGCAAAATGATTCTGTATCGCGACACATGAAAGATACTGTCGATGGTGCGGATGGCTTATCACACTTCAGAAATATTGAGGGCATGTGTAAAGAAGCACCAAGCATTATCGCCGAACTTCGAGAGATGGGCGTGGCATTTGATGAGGATGAAAATGGCAATTTGCACCAACGCCCCTTTGGCGGTTCCTATGCAAACCGTACCTGTTATATAGCCGATAAAACGGGTGCATCTATCATCCAAACACTCTTTTTACAGTGTCGTGATGCGGGTGTGCATATACTCTCAAATCACCAATTTCTTAATATTACAAAGTATAAAGACAAACTCTCAGGCGTTACGGTTCTGAGACGACACAATTCTCAGGTAATAGCTCTTGCATGTAAATCTTTAGTTCTCGCCGGTGGCGGATATGCCGGGATTTTTCGCGGTCATAGTACAAATTCGCAAGAGAGTACGGGCGATGTTATCGCAGCAGCTCTCAGAGCAAACATGCGTCTGAGCAACATGGAGTTTGTGCAGTTTCACCCGACAACTTTGGCTCAAAGCGGGGCTTTGATTAGCGAAGCGGCACGGGGCGAGGGCGGATATTTGGTGGATGAGAGTGGTGCACGATTTACAGACGAACTTCAAACCAGAGATAAACTCTCGCGTGAGATTGTCAGCCACATCCTCAAAGGGCATAAAGTCTATTTGGATGTACGCCATTTAGGCGAAAAAGTGA
Organism: Sulfurimonas sp.; assembly: GCA_030646745.1. GTDB lineage: Bacteria > Campylobacterota > Campylobacteria > Campylobacterales > Sulfurimonadaceae > Sulfurimonas. The sequence goes on from JAUSKV010000008.1 coordinate 2,925, forward strand.
TAGAAGAGAAGTTGCCCTCAGCTAGAAAATTGGCACTCGGTTCGGCAGGAATAGACCTTGTAACCGAACTCTTAGAAATCACTCCCTCGGCGCACTATAGCATCGGCGGGATATGGACGAGAGAAGACACATCCACCGACATGCCTTTTGTTTTTGCATGTGGAGAGTGTGCGGTTACAGGGGTGCATGGAGCAAATAGATTAGGAGGGAATTCGCTTCTTGAAGGAGCATATTTTGGGCGTATAGCGGGGATAGAAGCGGCAAAAAAAGCCAAAAAAAGGGATTTTCAGCCGATTGATTATGCCTATGTAAACAGAGAAATGCGTCGCGTAGATAAGATTCTTAACGGTGAGAGCCTCTTTAATATGAACTCTATGCGTAGAAATTTAGGCGAGTCTCTCTTTAGAAATGCAGGTGTTTTTAGAGATGAGCATTCACTTTCATCCGCCTTGGAATATACGCACTATCTAATGGAAAAACAGTATGGCATGCACTGTGTGAGCAAAGAGTTTCATAACAATGTTGAACTTTCATCTATCATAGAGTTCAAAAATGCAATGCTGATTGCAGAGGCGATGATACTCTCTGCTCTTGCAAGAAAAGAGAGTAGGGGCGTTCATTTTCGTAATGATTATACAAATAGAGATGATAGTAAATTCAACGATGCTTCTTAATTGGAACAGATAAGTTCTAACTATTTCAGTGTTTCGTTTGACAGTGCAGTGCACAACAATATATGGTATAAACTTAAAAAAATGTTTCATATCAATCACTGATGTTACGCACTAAAACGAACGTGTCCGTTTTAGTGGCAGGGACAACATGTCCCTACAACCCTTTAAAGCTACAAAAAAACAAGTTTTTTGAGATTTATGAGGTACTTAAACTCTTTTTTGCAAAAAAAAAGTGCGTAAGGTCAGTTAATCAATAAAAGGAAAATAAAATGGCAACAATAATGTTAAGAGAAAACGATAAAGGGCAGGTGCTTTTTTACCTTGCAAAAAGAGATATGGAAGAGATTATTCTTTCTTTGGAGTTTGACACGGATGAAAAATGGGGCGGTAATGTAAAGCTGACAAATGGGGATATTTGGAATATTAAACCGGGTGTTAAAAAACTTCCCGATGAGATTGTCGCAACCATTGTATCAAGAGGCGATCACTAAAAATTTTACTTGCCACGCTTCTTTCTTTGGAATAGATGTCTAATGAAGACTAAGGATTTATTTATGGTTAGTTATATTACAAAAATTTCACAGAGTGTTCATTTTATCGGAGCATTTGACCCACGGATTCGTACTTTAGAAACAGCCCACGGCAGTTTTTATAACAGTTATTTAGTGATGGTAGTAAGGGTGTTCCCGAAATCACCATTTGGTAATTTTATGGAAATGAACATATGAACGCAGAACATAAAAAAATGTATGATGCTTTGACTCAGCTTCTTGCCTCTTACTCTGTGAATGATTTTGCAAAAAAAAATCTAGCTCCACATGTCGCTCTCGTTTCGCTAGGGATGAATCACCTTTATGAAGATATGGGCTTTGAAAGTCGTACACAAATGGGTCTGTTTATGTTAGAAAATTTTCCCGAGTTGGCAAAGCAAAAACCAAAAGAGAAGCTTTGGAAAAAGTTTTTGTATGAGAAAATAGACGCGATTGCTCCGGCATGTGCAAATTGCGATGACCAACTGACATGTTTTAGATGCGTAATGCCCTAGAACAAAATATGTATGTTTCTTAATTGATGTTACGCACGCAAACGAATTCGTCCGCTTGCGTGGCAGGGACAGATGTCCATACAACTTCCTAAAGCTCTTTTTTGAAAAAAGTGCGTAAGGTCAGTTTCTTAAAATAAAGGAGAATAAGATGAGCAAAATATTTGATAAAAGTGTATTGACATGTGCAAACTCAGAGTATGATGAAGCATACATAAAAGCATTACAACACTCTAAAGAAGCCGCAGATAAAGGACATGCAGACGCACAACTTAAAACGGGATTGCTATACAGACAAGAGGGTAAAGTGGCTGAGGCTATGCGTTATCTGATTGCTGCCGCACATAACAATAGCACTCAGGCACAAGCACTCATAACCTATGTCAGTAACGCATCTCTTGAATCCTCAAGAAATAGTGCTTTTCATGATTTAGATGTTGAACGCCAACGTGCTTTAGTCGAAAATATGATTGCGACAAAAATCCGTCCGACTCTCGCAGGTGATGGCGGCGGAATCGAACTTATAAATTATGTAGGCGGAAAAACACCGCAGATATGGTTGAACTACTTAGGCAATTGTTCGGGCTGTCAGCTTGGTTCTACCTCAACGGCTGACATGTTACTCAATCATTTTGAAACAATGATTGACAAAAATGTCGTGCTTTATTTGATGTAGATTAGAAGTTAATCATACTATTACCCTTTTAAAGCACTTTATCTACCTAAACAACTTTCTATTTATTTTTTTCAGGTTTTTTATAAAATGCAGCACAATAACCATTAGGGCTAATTGAACCTTCTACCATTCTACATTCGTTACTCTCTGGAATAAAGTGCATACAAAGAGAACACTGCTTACCATCTTTTGGACTCTCTTGATACAAATACTGTGCCTTTGTACCTTTAGCATAGAGTGGTGTAGTAGTAAATGTAGCTAAACCTAGCACAGCCATATATTGAAAAAAACTTCTTCGTGTTGTAACTTTCATAATAATCTCCTTATCTTTATATTAATCAGCTTCCTGATTCTTCCATAGCTTCAAGCGCATCTATATAATCACAATAGGGTGTATTGTCTTTGCAAAAATTGGAAAAATAATCCCCACGATGTTTTTCATGGTTTGCAAAATTAAACGATACAAACTTCCAATTCAGAAGTTTCCACCAATTCTCAAGATAATCTGCACGCGCATTTCTGTAGTCGATATAATAGGCATGTTCCCATACATCACACACCATTAAGGGTACTAACCCTAAACGCAGAGGATTATCGGCATTTGAGGTACCGACAATACTAAGATTTTTTTTGTCATCAATACAAAGCCACACCCAACCTGAACCAAATAAAGTAACGCCTTTTTCAATAAAAGCTTTTTTAAATGCTTCTACCGAACCAAACTGCGCGCTGATAACAGAGTCAAGAGCTAATGATGGAATGGTTGTTTCAGGGGATAGAACTGTCCAAAAAAAATCATGGTTGTAAACTTGCGCAGCGTTATTAAAAATAGCACCATCCGCATGTTTTATAATCTCTACCAGACTTTTGGATTCAAATTCTGTACCGGAAACAAGAGCATTCAATTTTGTGACATAACCCGCATGATGTTTATCATGATGGTATTGCAATGTTTCGGCAGACATTATTGGCTCTAATGCATCGTATGCATAAGGCAGTTTCATCAATTCGTGTAACATTTTAGTTCTCCTTTTTTCATTTGTAAACTAATTATAATCTAATCGGTTAAATTCTACTTAAAAAATATTAATATGTCAACTCTGTATCACACAAAAAATAGCATAGTCTAAATAGCGATTTTTATTAGTAACATTTGTAAATACCTAGAACAAAAGATGCAAATCAAATTTTATAACAATATTAGGAGAAAGAAAATGGCTGTAATGATAACTGACTTATGTATAAACTGTGGAGATTGTGCTCCTGAGTGCCCTGTTGCTGCGATACTTGGTGATGACAATGAGAAGAACCCTTTTGAAGGTGAGAGATTTTATGTAAAAGCTGAGACATGTGTCGAATGTGTCGGACATGCGGATTCACCTCGTTGTGCAGATGTTTGCCCAACTGAAGGTTCAATTGTTTGGGACATGCCATATACGACAGATTTTGAAGAGTATTATGTTGCAGGTCAAGAAAACGGTACATATGCAATACGCGAACATAAGTCAAAAGGTTTGATGTTGCCATCGGTGAAAGCTCAGCCATTTATGGAAAATATCGGTATGGATTTGCGTGAATCACATGCAAGTGTAACGGCTTAGTCGTGTAACATCGTGAATATCGCATTTGCATCCTCTGACGGAGAACTTATAAACCAACATTTTGGCTGGTCTAAAAAGTTTTATTTATACAGAGTCAATAAAGAGAGTTCAGAATTCATTGAAAAGATTGACAGCTCGAATGAACCGGAGGGTGAAAAAGAGAAGTTAGATTATAAGATTGGTACGATTAGTGAAGCAGAGATACTCTACTGCACTCAAATCGGTCCAAACGCTTCAAAGATGGTGCAATCTGCGGGAATTTACCCTGCACGGGTTGCG
>JAUSKV010000018.1 GCA_030646745.1 Sulfurimonas sp.
ATATGCGTGTTAATTCGTCAACGCTTGTTTTTATTACATCTATGCTGTGTCCGCTTTTATTGGAGAGTTCATTGATTTTAGATACATTTTCTATGATTTTTTCTGCTTTTGCAGCATTCTGGGAATAACTTTTTACTGTTCCCTCCGCCAACTCGATACCTCTTATAATTTGAGAACTTATATCTTCTATTTTGCTTGATACATCAAAAGATATTTCAGCTAATGTTTTTCAAGGGTTTCAGACTTTATTTTTTTTCATTACGTCTTAAAAATCAAAAATATCATTCACACTAACCGTTTCATTTGCCGATTCGGCTATTATCAGCATACTTTCAAGCATTTGTGCATTGCTGATAATCGTATCATCCATAAAATTTACATTCGGTGCGCCGTCATGAAACACCATCTGTATCCAGTTCATTAAATCAAGACCGAATGTTTTACAAAACAATCCCAAAGAGGATGACTTATCGATAAAGATTTGAAGATTCTTTTGAATGGTGGAAGATAATGCACCTAATGCTCTAGCAACAGTATAACTTTCAGAATATATTAAAGTAGTTCTTCCGATTCTATCAATATAGTAGGCAATCTCTTCAACTTCTTCTGAACATATATCGCCGCTCCCAACGATTAGTAAAAGAGTATTGAGGCGTGAAAGATACTCATTGATATTTTCTAGATCCTCATCATCCATATAGTCATAGATATGATTTTCGTCTGCAGAGACAAGAGTACTTTCTGAATAAACGGGTTCTTCATGTGGAATCGAAACTATAGATGCTTGTGTTGTTTTTATCGGTTGAATAGCGGGTATTGTGTTTTGTTGAAAAGGGTATAGAAATGAAATTTTATTTCTTTTCAATTTTACATTTGTAACATTAAGGTTTTTATCTAGAATTGATTGAATAAAATTCGGATTTAATTCCGATAAACCTTCCATGGTAAAATATATATTTTTATCGGATTCTTCAACCCATATGTGTGGTTTTAAATTTAGCTTTAGTCCAAGTGACCCAATATCGTAAAGAACACGAATCGTATCAGTTAAGAGAGGACTTGCTTTTTGGGTATTGAGAAGATAATATTCCCAAAACTCAGCTAAAACATCATGGTCTTTAATAAAAAATGAAATCGTTCGGGCATACGTTTTGTGTCCATGAAGGTTATGCCCTTCATGGATGGATAGGTGGTCTCTGCGTGATTCTATTAGAGCAAAATAATTATCCAATCGTGCAAAAAAGATATCAAAATTAATAGGTTTATCTATAAAATCTTCTGCTCCGTTGAGTAAGACTTCTTTTTTTACTTCAGGTTTTTCTGTTCCTGACATTGCAATAATCATAACCGTTGAGTCGTTAGCCCGTATCAACTTTGTTGCTTCAACGCCGCCCATTTCTGGCATCATGATATCCATCAAAATAAGATCATAGTGTTCATTATTGCATAACATAACTGCTTCTACACCATTATCCGCTTCATTAATGACGAGCTTTTTTTTCTCTTCAGCGGCATAGTCTTCAATTAGTGTCCGAAGCAATGATCGGCTTATTTTATTGTCATCAACAAGTAATATTTTTTTCATTGTATATCTATTAGCATGATGATTACTCTTCTTCTTTTTTACTACGCAGCGAGTACATGTGATGCTGCTTCTTGTGGATGACGCGATAAACGCTGCATCTCTTCTTTATCCAAGATTTTATCTATATCAAGTATAACAATCATCTTTTCTTCTTTTTTAAAGAGACCTTTGAGATATTTAGGTGCTATAGAAGCTCCCATATCAGGAGCCGGATAGAGTTTATCTAAATCAACATTCTCCATGTCGGAAACTTCGTCCACTACAAGACCTATCATTCTAGCATCTTGTGTTCTTACGGCAATTACAATTGTTCTTTCGTTATATACGGGTTGGGTATTGATATTAAATCTTACTCTTAAATCAATTATAGGTGCGACTTCGCCTCTTAAATTGATAACCCCTTTTACCCAACAGCTAGCGTCAGGTATCGGCGTTACAACAGGATAGGTAAGAATCTCTCTTACTTTATTTATCTCAATGCCGTATGTCTCATTTCCAAGTTTGAAAGTTAACAACTGATTTATTTGTGTTGTGCTCATGATGCTCTCCTAGTGGTATTTTGCGTAATATTCATGGTATCTATGATTAAGCCGATTGTTCCGTCTCCGCGAACAGTTGCCCCGCCAATTCCTTGTGCATTTCTGAAATTTTTATCCAGAGGTTTTACAACAAATTGCTGCTGGTTCATAAACTCATCTACAAACAGTGCTATCTTTTTTGCTCCCGAACGAACAACAATTAAAAGTCCATCGGATAACTTATGATTCTCCGGAGTGATGTTAAATGTTGTATGAAGTCTTACAACAGGTATAAACTCATTTCTTAACATCAATACCTCTGACTCTTCATCGCCGATTTGTTTTATCATGTCTTCTTCAGGTTTTAGCGTCTCTATGATTGCAGAAAGCGGTAATATAAAATGCTCTTCGCCTACTCTTATGTTCAGTCCGTCTAAAATAGCTAAAGTAAGCGGCAGTACAATAGTAAATGTTGAACCCATTCCTTCTTCTGTTTCTACTTTAACAACTCCGCCTAATTTCTTAATATTAGACATAACAACATCCATACCTACACCACGACCCGATATGTCGGTAACTGCTTCAGCCGTACTAAGCCCCGGTGCAAAAATAAGCATGGCCTTGTCATCTTTACTCATCTGCGCAGCTTGTGACTCGTCTAAGATTCCGTTTTGGATGGCTTTTTCGGTAACTCTTGCAAGATTAATCCCGCCGCCGTCATCCTGAATCTTAATTATCATCTGTCCATTAGCCTGTTCAGCACTCATAATAAGAGTTCCTGTTTCATTTTTGCCGACTGCTTTTCTTCTGTCTATTGACTCTATGCCATGGTCCATTGCATTTCTAACAATATGAGTAAGAGGATCTGTCAGACCTTCAATCATCGCTTTATCAATCTCTACGCTATCACCGTAATGACGAAAATCTATCTTTTTATTTAGTTTTTTAGCAGTATCTCGTATAACTTTTGGGAATTTAGAGAAAACTGTTTCCATCGGAATCATACGAACGCCCATAACAGACTCCTGAAGCTCTCTGATGTAACGGTCAAGCAAATCAAGTCTTTCACTTAACTCTGATTTTATCTTTTGATCTTGCATCATAAAAGTATATTGAGTAAGCATAGAATGAGCAATAACCAACTCACCGATATTATTCATAAGAGCATCTATTTTAGATAAATCAACTCTGATTGAATTAGATGCATTATCGACTTTAAATTTTTTACCGTCTTTTGCTTCATTATCTTTAACTTCAATCTCTTTTTTTGCTTCTCTTAAAGGAGCTTGAACTTTTTTATATTCTATATTACTCGGCTCATCGAAGAATCCGAATCCTTCATCATCAACAAGTTCTAGCTCATCGAAAAATCCAAACCCTTCATCATTAATGATTTCTGTATCATCGAAGAATCCAAATCCTTCGTCAAACTCTTTATTGTCAACAGATTCCAGCTCATGAAAGAATCCAAACCCTTCGTCATCAAGGAGTTCTAGCTCATCAAAAAATCCAAATCCTTCATCTTCGCCAAGATCCATTATGCCGCCGTTCATAGGTCCATAAGCATTACTCTCTCTTGGAAACAGCATACCAAAAGCAGAAACCTCTTCTATCTCTTTAACAAGAAACTCATCCTCTTTCTCTACTTCTATTACTTTACTTTCTTCAACAGAAAACTCTTCATTTAAGAGTTCAATCTCTTTTATATCTTGACTAAAGTTATCCAGTTTATAAAGAAGCTCCTCTTTAATAGTCATGAAATAGTCATGTTCCAATTCATCCGACAACTCTAATTCTAAGATGTGCTTTAGCGTATCTACTCCATCTATGAGTAAGCTTGCCATACTCTCTTCAAATAAGAGCTTACCGTTTCTGAGCTTATCCATGAAAAATTCCAGTTCATGTGCCAAGGCTGCAAACTTTGATAACTCTACAGATGCAGAATTACCTTTTAGCGTATGCACTGAACGAAACAGAGAGTTTATCGTTTCATTGTCCATGTCGCCCGCATCTTCGGCTTCTAGTAAAATATTATCTATGATTTCAAATATATCTTCTGCTTCTTCAAGAAACATCTGACGATATTTATTAATGTCAAATACTGCCATGGATAATCCCTATCTACCAAGGACGATTCCAACCGCCTTGAGAAGTTGCTCGGGAACAAACGGTTTAACAATCCAGCCTGTTGCACCAACTTCTTTTCCCTTAGCTTTCATATCATCATTCTTTTCCGTAGTAAGCGTAAGAATAGGTGTTTTTGCATATGTAGGCATTTTTCTTAGCTCTGCAATTAACTCAAACCCATTCATGTTGGGCATATTTATATCCGATACTATTAAATCAAACACTGTAGTTTTTGCCTTTGCAAGACCATCTACTCCATCAACCGCTTCCGTTACATCAGGGTATCCGCCCTCATTTAACGCATACTTAACCATATCTCTCAACATGTTTGAATCATCTACAATTAATATCTTTGACATTTTATTTTATTCCTTTTTATTTTATTTAAAACGCTAATCGGAACTCGTCCCGATCAGCTACGCTAGCCGCTTTGGCGCTGAAGCTAGCCTCTGGCGAGACAAACTCAGATACTAAACTCACTTAAATTACTGTGGTACTCTTATGTTTAAAACAGTAAAAACTCTTCCATATTCGGTTGCTCTATTTTGCAACCTTGCATAGCGTCATCTTGTCCATCTGCATAATCTCTTTGGTCTTGAATAGTATAAAACTGAATTAATCTTTTTTTGAGATCAGCTTTAGCAGTGTCTGATACATTGTAACCATTCTCTGAAGCAAACTCTATATCATTTTCCATAATCTTAGAAATACCGTCTATCATCTGCGTAATACGGTCTTCACATTGAAGAACCATAATAAATCCAAACATAGCCTTTATCACTTCATTCGTACGACCGAGGATAGATTCTGTCATGCTCCAAGACTCTTCTAATTCTCCAAATGCTTGAGGAGCCGTATGCTCTTTTAAAAGAGTTAATTTGTCATGTGCCTCTGAAGCATCACGATGAATTGCTTTCATCTCTTCTACCCGCTCTTCAAAGATGGTCTCTATCTCTTTAGTACTCTCTTGCATATTGAGTTTGATTCCAACTAGGTTTGCATTATGCACGGACGTATCCACACTAAATCTCTCAATTATCTCTCGCTGTTCTCTTACTGTAATTCTCTGCTCAATATGATGGCTGTATGCTTCAAGCATAGCCGGAAGCTTATCAAGACGGGAGCGGTCTATCCATGCATCAAATATACTCGGAACTAACAACTTCTCATGTTTTTCATCATGCAGTGCTATTATAAGCAGACACTCATTTATATTAATCAAAGCAGTGGCAAATGATATATGTTCTAAACCGCAAATTATTACGTCACATGTATCTTCTTTTGCCTGCATAAACCTGTAACCCATATTTTCTAGAGAAGGAAATGTAGAATCTTCCTCTAGTAAATTCCAAATTGTTTTCATAAAAGTTCCTAAAATA
>JAUSKV010000024.1 GCA_030646745.1 Sulfurimonas sp.
TTGAAATCTCATTATGACAAAATTTGGAGTTTTAACTGCGGGAGTAAGCATTTTGCATTGAAGTATCTCGGCTAAATCAATCCAAGCTTTATAGCCTCTGTAAATAAACGCTTTTTCATCAACAGTTATGAGTGTGCCGGCATAAGCAGAGGTGAGAATATCTGGGTTTAAAACCTCAAATTCGACTATCTCTTTTGCATCTATAAAGTCGATTTTGTTTTGTAAGAGTTGGAGAATCTCAAACATACTTTGAGTTGTGAATTTATACATAAGAAGTTCTTTTGATAAAACATGCAAAAAATGTTCCAATTCTTACATTTCTTTCAGTTTTATTACTCTACAATACCCGAAACAATAAAAAAACTTTAGTGCCAAAGTGGCTAGCGTAACAAAAATGAGTAAAACCCATTTTTGTGTTTAAATTTGAAAAGTCAAAGAATGAGAATAGATAAATTTTTAAATTCAGTAAATATCACCAAAAGACGCTCGGTTGCACAAGACATGATAAGCAACGGTGTTGTCCTTATTAACGGCGTTGTTGCGAAGGCTAGTAAAAATGTTGAAATTGGCAGCATTATTACAATCAACTTTTTAGAAAGTGTCAAAAAATATGAAGTGTTGCAGATTCCCACTGCAAAATCAACGCCAAAATCTCTTCAATCAGAGTATATAAAGGAGCTTTCATGAGTTATGAAGAGGCAAAAGTTCTATTTACTTCACTTTTCAGACATGAGATGAGTGATACGCAAATGAGAGAGTTTCTGATTAATATGACTCTGGGTGAAGAGACTACTGTCGGCTCTATTGCAGCGGCCGCCGAGGTTATGCGCTCAAATGCCATTGCGCTACCTATCTCAGATGAACTTCGGCTCAAATGTATCGACATAGTGGGAACAGGCGGCGATAAAATAGGAAGTTTTAATATCTCCTCAACTGTTTCAATTTTAGCCGCGGCATGCGGAAGCTTTGTAGCAAAACATGGAAGCCGTTCTGTTACTTCAAAATCTGGAAGTGCCGATATGTTTGAAGAGCTTGGGGTGAGACTTGATTTGAGCATAGAGAAGAGTGCTAGGCTTTTAGAAGAGTGCGGATTTACCTTTATGTTTGCACAAAATCACCATCCGGCTATGAAATTTATAATGCCAATCAGAAAAACAATACCCGACAAAACTATTTTTAATATTCTAGGACCTCTCTCCAATCCTGCAGGGGTTACAAAATCGCTGCTAGGTGTTTTTAGCAAATCCTTTGTGCCGAAAATGGCAGAAGCACTTAAGATGAACGGAGCGATTTCAACAATAGTTGTAAGCTCTCGTGAAAACATGGATGAGATAAGTATCAGCGATATTACCTACGCTTCACAACTGCATGACGGCAAAGTACATGAGTTTGAGATTGACCCTCAAATGTACGGTATTAAAAAAGCTCCTTTAGAGGCTATTATCGGCGGTGATGCAAAAGAGAATGCAAAAATTCTTTACTCTATTTTTGACGAAACTGCAACGGATGCACAAAGAGATATAGTTCTGATAAATACGGCGGCTGCCTTAATGGTGGATGGCAAAGCGCGTGATATTCAAGATGGTTTAGCGATGGCTAGAGAAACGATAAAAACAGCAAAAGCCAAAGAAAAACTCAAACAAATCATAGAAATATCAAATAAATTATGAAAATTTATAACCTGAAACTTAATGAGCTTCATGTCCTAACGGATGATGTAAGCAAAAATTTCATTAACGGAGTGGTGCTATTGCAAGGCGATTTGGCGGCAGGAAAAACTACATTTGTGCGTGAAATAGCAAAAAAACTTGGTGTAAAAGAAGATGTTACCTCTCCAACTTTTTCACTCCAACACTGCTATGGCGATAGAGTTTTTCACTATGACATTTACAACCATGGCTTAGAACACTTTATCTCTTTAGGTATGTTAGAAGAGCTGGAAAAAGAGGGGCTTCACTTCATAGAATGGGGCGATGATAAACTTCTCGAACTGCTCAAATTTGCAGGAATAGAGACACTCAAAATAGAGATAAAAAAAATCTCGGATGACGAAAGAGAGTACAGGATAGAGCATGCATAAGTTACAAGCGGTTAATTTAGTCAAAAAAATCAAAGATTTAGAGATAGTAAAAGGAATGAGCTTGGAAGTTTCAAGCGGTGAAGTTGTAGGACTTTTAGGACCAAACGGAGCCGGAAAAACTACTACATTTTACATGATTTGCGGTCTGGTTGAGTCAACGAGCGGAGAGGTCTTTTTTGATGGAGAAAATCTCTCTCGTATGCCCTTGCATGAAAGAGCGTTGAAGGGTATCGGTTATCTTCCGCAAGAGGCTTCTATTTTTAAAGATTTAAGTGTCGAGGACAATCTCATGGTAGCTGCTCAGGTAGGCATCAAGGGCAAAGAGGCACAAGAGAAAAGAATTCTAGAACTCCTTGACATGTTCAATATCGAGCCGATTCGCTATCGTAAAGGGATTAGCCTCAGCGGCGGAGAACGCCGTCGTGTTGAGATTGCAAGAGCACTAGTCAATCAACCTAAGTTTTTGCTACTTGATGAGCCTTTTGCCGGAGTTGACCCAATCGCGGTTATGGATATACAAAAGGTCATAAAGCAGTTGGTTTCTTATGATATAGGTGTATTGATAACCGACCACAATGTGCGAGAGACTTTGGCAGTTTGCGACAGAGCGTATGTTATCAAATCCGGTTCACTGTTAGCATGTGGAACCAGCGATGAGATAGGACAAAATGCAGATGTCCGTACTCACTATTTGGGCGAAGAGTTTAAGCTCTAAACACAGAAAATGGCAGGATTAAAACAGA
>JAUSKV010000025.1 GCA_030646745.1 Sulfurimonas sp.
ATTTTACATATACTCTAGCAGGTGCCGGATACCCTTCTACTGTTTTGCTACTGTCATTCGGGTCTAAAAAATCTTCCAATGACTGCCCCTCTATCCAAGAGGTTTTTCTCTGCTCATTTGCATCAGTAACAGAGGTCTCTAAAACTTCAAAGCTGCCAAATCCCGCTCTTAAACACCAATTTTTCAAAGCACCTATTGTCGGCACAAAGTAGATATTTGGTATCTTGGAGTAAGAGGACTCCGGACACAAACACATTTCACCATCACCTTCTATGTAAAAGGTGTCAAGAATCACTTCGCCATGGGTATCCAAGCCTCTGTAAAGCGACTTCAGCATCATAACGGGATCGCTTCTGTGGTAAAGAACGCCCAAACAAAAGATAACATCAAATTTCTCTTCATACAACTCCAAATGCTCAACGCCCAGAAGTTCATATACAATTTCACTCTTTACAAAATGATTTATAAAATCAAACTGCGTTTTATAGAGTGCAGACGGATCAAAGCCGACCAATAGTTTTGGTGCATCCTCTTGCATTCTAAAAAGATAGTAACCATTGTTACACCCTATATCGGCAACTCTCTTATCTTTTAAATTAAAATGTTTTCTTAACAGATTATATTTTATATTGCTTTTCCACTCGGTATCTATGAAGGTGTTGCAAACCTCAAATGGACCCTTTCTCCATGGCATCATAAGTTTTGCAACATCAAATATATTCTTTTCATCTTCACATGTACCGCTTATCTTTACAATATCGCCGAGTTCCACATGCCAAGTACCATCTTTTAAACTATGGAGTGCCTCTCGCAAAGGAGCAATATTTTTCCAACTCATCCACTTCTGTCGCTCTGTTCTTATTTCATTTAGGTTCATTTTATACTTTATCTATGTAAATTTTAATATAATTGTACCCTAAAAATAGTATTAGGAAATTTTATGAGATTAGAGAAAAAAGCCACAGTTGTTTCAACATCAGTTGCAGGATTGTTGGTGCTTATAAAGATGGCTATTGGAATTTTCAGCGGTTCTATCGCCGTTCTTGCCTCTGCTATTGACTCATTTTTAGACCTTACCGTATCACTTTTCAACTACTTTGCACTCAACAATGCCGAAAAAGACCCCGATGAACAGTTTCACTTTGGAAGAAGTAAAATAGAACCTCTTGCAGCTGTGATTGAGGGAACAATAATCTCATTTTCTGCCATCTTTATATTGTACGAAGCACTCAAAAAATTTGTACATAACGAGCCGATGCAACATATTACAGAGAGTGTTTTGGTTATGGTAGCCTCATTTGTCATTACGGCAATTTTAGTACTCTTTTTAAATTATGTTGCAAAAAAAACAAAAAATATGGTTATAAAAGCAGATGCCCTCCACTACAAAACCGACCTCTTCTCAAATGGCTCTGTTCTTATCGCTCTTGCACTTATCTCTTACACAGGGGAACAGTTAATAGACCCTATTTTGGGTGTCGGTATTGCACTCTATATGATTTACTCAGCTATTCCGATTATCAAAGAGGGCGTGTTGATGCTCCTTGATGCTGCCATACCCCAAGAGGATATTCAAAAAATACAGAATATCATAGAATCAGAGCCGGAAATTACCACATACCATGACTTAAAAACAAGAGAAGCAGGTTCACACATTTTCATCTCTGTGCATGCAGTTTTTAATATCAATATATCTCTCTATGATGCACATTTAATCTCAGACAGAATTGAAGAAAAATTAAGAAAACTCTTTGAAGATAAAAAAAGCCATATCTTAATCCATTTGGATCCTTACGACGATTCTATTATAAATGAAAAAGAAGATATTTATTAGTTTTTCTTAACTTAATAAGTTCTATAATACACAAAATCTATTTGGAGAATACCTATGAAACTACTAAAATCGATTACCATGATAAGCCTATTTACCACAATGCTGCTCGCTGAAGCACCTCAAGAGGTAAGAACAGAACTACAAAAAACTGTAGAGATTGGAGAGAGTAGTTCAAACATGCTTATACAAACGCTTGGTAAAAACATGAAAGAACATATGGGCAAAGGAGGTGTGATGGATGCACTGAAATTTTGTTCTAATGAAGCCTATTCGCTTACTTCGGATGTCAATAAAAAGACGGTTGCCGGTGTTGCTCTGAAGCGAATCAGTTTAAAACAGCGCAATCCTGCCAATGCACCAAAAGAGAATGAGGCAAAAATTTTAGAAGCCTTTGAATCTTTAAAAGCACTCAATGTAGTTATGCCGGAGTATTTAGTAGAAAAAGTTGCTGATAAAATATATAAATATTACAAACCAATCACTATGAACAATGAAGTGTGTCTAAAATGTCATGGTAAAATTTCTGAAGATATTGACTTAAAAAGAGAGATAACAAAAGTTTATCCACTAGACAGAGCATTTGATTACAAAATGAATGATTTAAGAGGTGCTGTTGTAGTTACGATAACGCATCAGTAATTATGTTTAACACACCACCCCCCCCAAGGGTATTTGTCACTTCGTTCGGGCGCATGTGGAAATATCTCCACATGCGGTTTTACCTGCACCTTATTATGCTGTTACTGTTAAACCTACCTCACAACACATGCCTATTTTACCTCTTGAGAAAGCCAATTATATACACCGGTTCCGACAATCAGCAGTGTTACCCCGATAATTAAATAAAAAGCATTTATCAGTTTGCTGTAATCATCCAAAACTATTTTAAATACCGCAATGAGCGACTCAATAGAGAGTGCAATAATAATAGATGTAAGAAATTTACTAAGAATTCTACTCTGCAAGTCACTACCGTAGTTGAATGTTTTAAATAGAATTTCATTTTCTATAATATTTTTTGCCAAATCATAGATTGCAAGCCCGATGGTAATGGAAATAATCGATGTAAATACATCATGCATAACCGCTTCTGATGTCTTTTGAAAGATAAGCATATGCAAAAAGATATATCCGCCATAGAGAACTAAAAATACAGATACAATTCCCAGCAATAGTCCGCTTCCGCCCATAACATATGAGTTAACTTTTTCAAAAGCACTATTGTGTTCAATGAGGCGAAGCTCTTCAAGAAGTTTTAGTATATCAAAATCTACAACGATATAGCCATCATTATGAGGTTTGACAGCCGTGAGAGTTGGCAACCCCGTAATATGATGAAGATATGGATTGCTAACATGGATTGGTTCATCTATAAAACTGACCCACTTGAAATAAAAAGATTTATCTGTACCTTCGCAATCTTTATCGACATATTTTCTGCCAAAAGCGGGTGTAGATTGGATAAAGTTTGCATCCACATAATAGATTATTTCAGCTGATTTTTCAAATTCAAAAAGGAGATGTAATCCCTTTTCATTGATTGAAACTGGATGATAATTTTCCATTGTCATTCGAATATAGAATTTAATACTGTTTTTGTTTTCGGTATAAATATTGATAATTCGTTTCATAGTAATTCTCCTTAATGTAAACTTTAAGCATGTGTTATAGCACTCGTTACATTAAAGATGCTGTAATGAAAAGATATAGTAAAAATGATTAAGGCAGAAGCCTGTAGAGTGGTGTTTTCACGGTTTAACCAATTCATCACGAATAGGAGGGGGAGGCAATAGTTTACTATAAAATCTATAACTCTGTAGATGTAAAGGCATAAAAATTCAACTCCACATACTATCTCTTTGGTATGTGGAGTGAGTTACTTGGCATATCTAAAGAAACATTTTACGGAGCAAAAGCACTTCGCTTGTTTTGGAAATTCCACATGTATCGTGAGCAAAGAGACAAATGCCATGAGGGGTATAAGCTTTTAACTATTTAGCAAACACCACCGATCTGCTCTCGCGAATCACATTCACTTTTATTTCACCCGGATATTGAACTTTTTCTTCTATCTCTTTTGCTATCTCTTTAGCCATCAAAACAGCTTCATCATCATTTACTAGCGTAGCATTTACAATTACCCGTATCTCTCGTCCTGCATTTATAGCATACGCCTGTTTTACACCTGTTTGCTGAAATGCTATCTCTTCTATCTCCGTTACCCGTTTTAGAAAACTCTCTAAAACTTCTCTTCTGGCTCCCGGTCTTGCGGCGGAGAGAGCATCCGCAGCACATACCGCGCCGCACTCGATTGAGTTGATCTCCTCTTGTCCATGATGCGCATAGATTGCATTTATAACGACACTATGTTCATTATAACGGTTACAAACTTCAGCACCCAAACTCACATGATTTCCATCCTGCTCATGCGTGAGAGCCTTACCTATATCATGTAAAAGTCCTGCCCTTTTTGCTAAAATAGGGTCTCCGCCCATTTCAGCCGCCATCATACCGGCCAAATGTGCCACCTCTAAAGTGTGAGCTAAAGCATTTTGTCCATAACTCGCACGGTAACGGAGTCGTCCTATGAGCTTGACTAACTCTGGGTGCATGACTCCTATATTTAAATCTGCAATAAGCTCTTCGCCTTCGCTCAAAATAGAGGCTTCAAACTCATCCGAAACCTTTTCAAAAATCTCTTCGATTCTCGCCGGTTGAATGCGTCCATCTTCTATGAGAAGTTGCAAAGTTTTAGTAGCGATAGCTCTTCGATAAAGGTTAAAACTACTCACCAAAATAGTATTTGGAGTATCGTCAATAATAATATCAACACCCATAATGGTCTCAAGGGTTTTGATATTTCTACCCTCTTTGCCGATTATGCGACCTTTTAGCTCATCATTATCTAAATGAACCAAACTTGTAAGCCGCTCAGAAGCGAACTCTCCTGCATAACGGCTTGTCGCCTGAGCCAAAATATAGTTTGCTCTTTTTTTTGCCTCAGTTTTTGCTTCATTCTCATATTTTCTTACAATGTGAGCTATCTCAGCACGAGACTTCTCTTCTACCTTTTCAAGCAGGACAACTTTAGCCTCAGCCTGAGTCATTCCGGCACTATGCTCTATTGCATGGAGAGCTTCATCAATTTTGCTCTCATATTTTTGTTTAAGTAAGTTTATCGACTTCTCATTTCTCTCTAAATCAACTCTTTTAACTTTTAATGTGCTACTCTCATCCTGAATTCGATTCTCTTCATTTTGTTTGTATCTCTTAAAACTCTGCTCTTTTCGTATAACATCATCTTCTCTTTGAGAGAGGTCAGCTTTAGCTCTTTCTTTTGCATTTTCATACTGCTTTAGAGCTTCCAACTCAATCTCTTGAGACTTTAATTTAGACTTTTGTAAAAGCAACTCCGCTTCATTTTCAATCACGCCGGCCTTTGCTTTTGCTTTGTCCACATAAATATCAAAATTAGCATTTGTAATTTTTTTAGAGATGATAAAACCGATAATCCCACTCACTGTAGCTGTTAAGCCACCTAGCAGTATCTCGTCTAACATCTATTTTTCCTCTTCTCGACCTTAGCCACAGGCAAAATCCTCGCCTTTGGAGTTAATAGTAAATCGCATGCAATATCATATGAATCACAAATAAATTCTTTTGTATAACAAATCTCTGGTTGAATAAAAATAATATATGGTCTCTTTTTTAACTTTGCAAAGAAACGGTCATACATCCCTTTTCCAAATCCAACTCTTTGTAAATTACCATCAACCCCAACAGCAGGTACTATAGCTATATCAATATTTTTTATATTTCTTATTGTATTTCCCGCTTCAAAAATACCAAAACTATTCTGTCTCAGCGGTAACCTAAATGGTACCATCTTAAAACTTTCAGCTTCCATAAATGGCACAAAAATATTTGATTTTTTTCGCATCTGTTTGAGCGTTCTTGTCACATTTGATTCAAAACTCAGTGGATAATAAAAGAGTATATTCTTCCTCTTTTTAAATTTCAATTCTTTTAGAAGTTTCGTATTTAAAAGATGATTTTTATACAACTTATTATGCATGTTGCAGTTTTTCATCTTTTTTAAACATATTTGTCTAAATATCTGTTTTGTAAGAGGCATATAAAATCTTTATGGCTATAATTTGAACCTAATCTTACTAAAAAAATAAAAACAGAG
>JAUSKV010000028.1 GCA_030646745.1 Sulfurimonas sp.
GGCGGAAAACTTATCTGGAAACAGTCATTCCGCGGTGCATTTTGGGGATGTGAAGCCTACCCTAAATGTAAATTCATAAGCAAATTTGAGCCAAGCACAATTAAGTGCAAAGAGAAGGGATGTGACGGCGTTTTGGCAGAAAGGGTTTACAGAAACAAAGAAGTTTATGAGTGTGTTAAGTGTAAAGCAAGAACACCCAAAGAAGAGATAAAGTAATTCCAGTATGAAAATCGGCATCCTATCAGATACGCACAAAAAGGTTAAAAAAGCTTCAAAAGCTCTCAATATGCTTCTTGAAAACGGTGCTGAATTTATTATCCATGCAGGCGATATTGTCGAGCAGGAGGTTTTGGAACTTCTAAAAAACTCTACAAAGAAATATGTAGCCGTCTATGGAAATAACGATGCCCATCTTGTACAATACCATACAAATTACAACCTTGTGCAAGAGCCTCACTACTTCAAACTTAACGACACAAAATTTAAACTTATGCATCTTCCTTTTTACATGACACCGGATACAGAAGTAGTTATATCCGGACATACGCATGAATTTTCATGTGAGTTTATAAATGGAACCCTCTTTCTGAACTCCGGAGAGTGTTGCGCAAGGAACAAACCTCTCTCGGAGTGTGCCATGCTTGAAATTAGCGATACAAACTTCTTGGTAACCTACTATGCAAGAGAAAAAAAATCTGATACATTTGTAGCAAAAGAGTTTTTATATAAAAGAATTTCAGAATGAACCAAAAAGTTTTTCTCTGCTCTATCTGTAATATAAACAGCGGAACATGTAATGAAGATTGCAAATTCTGCTCTCAAAGTGTACGATATAAAGCAGATATAGCGCGCTACAAGAAGAAGCCTCTGGATGAGATTTTGCAAGAGGCAAAACATGCCAGAGACAACGGTGCTTTAGGTTTTTGCTTGGTTACCGCCGACAAAGGGTTAAACGACAAAACTCTTGAATTTGTCTGCACGGTTGCACGAGCCGTAAGTGAAGTTGCGCCGGAACTAAGACTTATAGCATGTAACGGAACCGCGACGCTTGAACAGCTTCTGGTTTTAAAAAGTGCCGGTATAAAAGCATATAACCACAATTTGGAGACCTCAAAAGAGTTTTATAAAGAGATCTGTACAACGCATACATGGCAGGAAAGATATGAGACTTGCGAGAATGTAAACAAGGCTGGCTTGGTACTTATATCCGGCGGTATTTTCGGGCTTGGCGAATCACAAGAAGATAGAATCTCCATGTTAAAATCTTTAAACTCACTCAATCCAATTTCAGTTCCTATCAATTTTTATCATCACAATGAAGCGCTTGAACTTCAACCAAATCCTTTAAGCGTTGATGAAGCCTTAGAACTCATAAAACTGACAAGAGAAACAATCCCGCATGCCGAACGAATTATGGTGGCAGGAGGAAGAGAACTTATGTTTGGCACAAGACAAGATGAAATCTTCGCATACGGCGCAAACTCAATCGTTATAGGAAACTATCTTACAACAAGTGGCAGAGATATGAGTAAAGATTTAGAGATGCTAAAGTCTCTCAATCTTCAAATTGCCGCGACCGTTTAGGAGTAGAGATGAGCAGTTCTGTACTTTTTATCGGGATAGCCTTTCTAATTGTAATCTCACCCATTTTTTCAAATGTCACAAAACTGCCGGTCGTTGTTGTAGAAATTATTCTTGGTGCATTGGCAGTGTGGTTTGGTTTTTTTGATACCGGCAACGAAGTTTTTAAAAATCTTGCAAAAATAGGCTTTTTTTATCTCATGTTTTTAGCAGGTTTAGAGATAGACCTCAAACAATTTGCAGCAAAAAGAGGAAACCTGCTTAACAGTGCAATTATCTATTTTGTAACCCTCTATGGATTATCATTCTCTATATATCTCTTTTTTGACCTCAATCCTGTTTATATCGTTGCCATACCAATTGTCTCTCTTGGGATGATTATGGCTCTTATAAATGAGCAGGGGAAAAAGTTTAAATGGCTTGAAATAGTTCTGATAGTGGGAGTTTTAGGTGAAATACTCAGTATTTCTGCGATAGTTATCTATGAGTCCTATATTCATTTTGGTATAACTTTCCAATTTTATAAAAATATATTTATATTTTTTGCCGTTTTACTTCTGTTTTATTACTCTTTTAGAATCTTAAATATTCTATTTTGGTGGTATCCTGAACTCAAAAAACTTCTTATGCCGGAGGATGATTCCAAGGCTCAAAGTGTTCGAGTGAGCATCGCCTTTTTTATCATACTGATTACCGTTATGAAAATACTTCATATTGACATGGTTTTAGGTGCCTTCTTTGCGGGTATCTATATTTCAAACTTTTTTGAGCATAAAAAAGATTTGCCGCATATACTCCATAAAGTTGGATTTGGCTTTTTAGTTCCTGTATTTTTTATCTATGTCGGCACAACTCTGGATTTAAATATGATTTTTAGCACAGAAGTAATCTACCGTGCACTCCTGATACTTTCTGCTATGATTTTTGTCAGGGTGGTCAGCTCTTATCTTGCATACAGCAAACATTTAAACCCTGTTGAAACTTTTTTACTTGCACTTGGGGACTCTATGCCTCTCACATTTATTATAGCGATAGCAACCATCTCCTACGAAGCTTCACTCATATCTCACAATGAATATCTCTCATTTATCGTAGCAGGTATGTTATCTGGTATAATTATTATGAGTTTAATAAAGTTCTTAATCTCAATCATCTATAAAAGAAAGGTGGAATGAAATGTCTCGCTCTGTTTTGCTGCAACTAGCCCGTGATTCAATCCACGAAGTTTTTGAAGCTCAAAGAACTATAGATAGAAAAACTCTCTTAGAGGAGCATCCTCTTTTAAATGAGAAGATAGCTACAACCGTAAATATTTATTT
>JAUSKV010000043.1 GCA_030646745.1 Sulfurimonas sp.
TAAAAATAGTGTAAGCGCGTTTTCGGCTTTTTATCTGTTGCGAGAGATATCCGCTTGCTAAATCACCGATTGAAAGTCCAATGTAGCAATACATGAGTGCCTGACCCGCAGTCACTTCTCCACTGATGGAAAGAGCTTTTGCAAATTCGGGAGAGAACATGACTAAAACACCGACAACATACCAAAGTGGCATTCCGATTACAATTGCTTTAATATATTTACTGAAAAGTTTTTTATGTGTAAAAAGCCCAAAAAAGTGCCCCCGCTTTACATCATCACTTACATGATGCTCAAACATCGCCGACTCTTTAACACGAAATCTCAGAATGAGGAGCATAAAACCAAGTATCCCGCCGATAATATAAGCATTACGCCATGCAAAAACTTCTGTAACAAGATTTGCGGCTATAACACCCAAAACACCAAATGCTGCAATACTCATCACCCCATATCCACGCAACTCTTTTGGCAGAATTTCGGCGACAAGTGTTACTCCGGCACCAAGTTCTCCAGCCAGACCAATCCCTGCAATAAAACGAAGAAGTGCGTACTGCTCGACATTTGTCACAAAAGCATTCAGAAAATTTGCAACCGAATAGAGAATAATCGAGGCAAATAGCACCGATAAACGCCCTTTTTTATCTCCTAAAATGCCCCATAAAATCCCGCCGATAAGCATTCCTGACATTTGCGCATTGAGGATAATCGACCCCCAAAGTGTGATTCCATCTTTATCTAACCCAAGCTCAGTTAAACTTTGAACTCGCACCACACCAAACAAAATCAAATCATAAATATCTACGAAATATCCCATCGCAATGACGATAACGGGAAGTGTAAGTACCTGACGCACAACAGATATCATGACAATCTCCCTCTATAATCCGTATATCCAAACTCTTTGACAACATCAAGCGTTCCATCTTTTCTGTAAATAGCTAAAGATGGAAGTTTTATACCGTTGAAAGTACTGTTTTTTACAAAAGTGTAGTGGATTTGGTCTTCAAAAATAACTTTATCGCCGATTTTTAACGGTGTGTCAAAAGAGTAGTCACCCATAATATCTCCCGCTAAGCAGGTGTTTCCGCCGAAGCGGTAGGTGTATTTTTTTTCACCTGCTTCTCCGCTTCCTCTTACATCTGCACGGTAGGGCATTGCCAAAGTATCCGGCATGTGTGCCTCTGCGGAAGTGTCTAAAATAGCGACATGCATACCGTTTTCAAAAACATCTAAAACAGTTGCGATTAAAAATCCTGTCTGCCAACCCACCGCTTCGCCCGGTTCTAAATAAACTTCAACATCGTATTTTGCTTTGAACTCTTGAATGAGACGAATAAGTTTCTCAACATCGTACCCGTTTTTGGTTATGTGATGTCCACCGCCGAAATTGATATATTTTAGACCTTTGAAATATTTTGAAAATTTCTCTTCAAATGCCACCAAGACCTCTTCAAGCGCATCCACATTCTGTTCACAAAGTGCGTGAAAGTTGAGTCCGTCAATATGTTCTAAAACTTTCTCATCAAAATTTGCAAGAGTCGTACCCAGACGGCTGTAAATTCCGCATGGATTATAAATATCTTTTGGCGAAGAGGAGACTTCAGGATTTATTCTAAGAGAGAGCTCGACATGCGGATTTATCTCTTTTACTCTCTCTTTAAATTTAAAAAGTTGATTCGGAGAGTTAAAAACAATATGGTCTGAAATTCTGGCTATTTCGTCTATGTCTTCATCTTTAAATGCCGGAGAGTAGGTGTGAACCTCTGCATGCGGATTAAACTTGCAAAACTCTTCTTTCGCCAATTTTGCTTCATGAAGTCCGCTTGAAGTACACCCTTTGAGATATTTTGAGACCAGAGGAAATGTACTCCACATGGCAAAGCCTTTAAGAGCTAGAATTATCTTTGCCCCACTCTCTTTTTGTACATAATCAAGGAGTTTTAGGTTGTTTTCTAAAAGCTCCTCCTCGCAAACATAGCAAGGAGTTTTTATAGTATCTATGTTCATGTTATAACTCTTTTTAGTGATTTTATCATTTTTATTTTCTCTTACTTATAAGACTTGGGTAATGCTTTACAAGTTTATTTAATTCATTTTCAAACTGACTGCCCCATTGGTTTCCATTTTTTTTAAGAATCTCAAGAAATGCTATGCGTCGTTTGACAAAATATAAATATAAAACGGTGCTAACAACAGCCGCATAAAGGCACCAAAGCGATGTAAGTCCATACGGTTTGAACCAGTAAATTAAATTTATTCCAACTATATTTAACCATCCAAAGAGTTGTATAGAAATATTTTTACTTAAAATCAAAGAGCCGCCGGTTGTCAAAATATATATAATAGCTACCCAGTGGTAATCCGTAGTAGGATTTACATAGTAGAGTAAACCATCTTTTAGAGAGACCGTCGTAGGTTCAAAGGAGAGTCCCCACATGGTATAAATTGACAATAAAGCACCCATAATCATAAGTATCGCAATTAAATTTTTTCTTATGCCTTTTGGTTCTATGAGCCAGATTGCCAATGGAATTATAAACTGTAACAGACCTTGAGCATAAAAGACATAAATTGACTCGGCAATCTCAAGAGCTCTCGCTTCAATGAGACCATGGACTCCAAGCCAGACAAACCCTTGAGTAAACTCATGTATGGCAAATAGTAGAGGTAACGCGGCAAAAACAACCTCATGCGGAGTGCTTACCTTCCGTAGGGTCACAATGCCGACTATACCGATAACAATGGAGAATGCAAAATTTAATAGAGCAAAATACAAAAGAGCTTACAGCTCTTTGACTTGCCAAGGAAGCCCTTGCGTGTTCATCTCTTCCATGAATGCGTCAGGGTCCATCTGCTCCATGTTAAAGACTCCGACTCCGCTCCAGATTCCTTTTAACATCAGTTTTGCACCTATCATGGCAGGAACGCCTGTCGTATAGGAAACGCCCTGAGAGTTCGTCTCTTTGTAGCACTCTTCATGGTCTTTTACTTGATAGATATAAATCTTTCTTGGTTTTCCATCTTTGATTCCCTCAACAACTACGCCGATATTCGTTTTTCCTTTTGTTCTAGGACCTAGAGAGGCTGGGTCTGGAAGAAGAGTTTTTAAGAATTCCATAGGAACAATTTTCATTCCCTTGTGTTCAATCGGTTCAATGCCTAACATGCCGACATTCTCTAAACACTTCATGTGTGTGAGATAACTCTGTCCGAATGTCATAAAAAATCTGATTCTTTTGAGACCTTTGATGTTTAAAACCAAAGACTCCATCTCTTCATGGTAGAGTAAATAAGAGTCTTTCTCGCCCACTTCAGGATAATCCCAAACCATTTTAATCTCCATCGGCTCAGTCTCAATCCACTTGCCATTTTCCCAATAACGCCCTTTTGAAGAGACCTCTCTTAGGTTAATTTCGGGGTTAAAGTTTGTAGCAAAAGCATACCCATGATCGCCTGCGTTACAGTCTAAAATGTCGATGGTATGAATCTCGTCAAAGTAGTGTTTTTGCGCATAAGCACAAAATACATTTGTAGCTCCTGGGTCAAAACCTGAACCTAAAAGTCCCATAATTCCGGCTTCTTTAAACTTTGCGTCTCTCTCCCACTGAAGTTTATATTCAAACTTTGCTTCATCCGGATGCTCATAGTTTGCAGTGTCGAGGTAAGGAGTTTTTGTAGCGATACATGCATCCATGATTGTCAAATCCTGATACGGAAGTGCTACATTTATAAGAATATCCGGCTTGTGTAAGTTGATGAGTTTTATAACTTCGTCTGTATTATCCGCATCTACCGTTGCTATCTCGATGTCGGCATGAGGAAGTTCGCTCTTAATTACTTCACATCTTCCGATGCTTCTGCTAGCCAATACAATCTTGCCAAACACATCTGCGTTTTGTACACACTTATGCACTACGACTCTACTTACTCCGCCTGCACCGATAATCAATGTTGTTTTCATAAAAAATTTCTCCAAAAATAGTTGCGATATTATACTAATTTAACATTTAAACGAGTTCAAATGCAAGTAATAAAACTGTAATCCAAATTCCCGCTGTTACAATCAAGCTCAGCAAAACTAGCGTTGCTCCCGCATCTTTAGCCTGTTTTGCAAGTATGTGGTACTCCGTTGTGACCAAATCCACGACTCTTTCAATAGAACTGTTTGTAATCTCTGCCAAAACAGGGATAAAAAGAGACCAAAAGAGTATGCTTGCATGTGCAAAACTGATAGGCAGATTCCATGCCACTATACTCATCACAAAGAGCATTAAGAGCTGCCATTTAAACGATGTCTCATTTTTTGTTATATCGATAAAGCCTTCTACAGCGTACATTCCGTTTCTAAAAAGTGAATGTTTGGGTTTATTTAGTTTCATATTTCTCCTTCATATTTTGTATAATTTTTCTAAGTTCATCCGCTTTTATATCCTTTGGAACCGGTGGAGCAAAATAGACACTTATCTCTCTTCTTCTAAAAAAATTCTTTTGCTTTTTGGGCTTATATTTTGAAAAACTACTTCCAAAAACTCCGTCAATAAAAAATGGAATTATAACACCGTCATAATCATTCGGTATTAGCTCATAACCTCTGTTAAACTCCGCGATATCTGATGTTTTTGCTATCTCTCCCTCAGGATAAAGTGCGACGATTCTACCATTTTGCAGTCTGTCATGTGCCTCTTTAAAGGCATCTTTAAAGGCTTTTGGCGAGAGAGGTATCACTTCGCCCTTCTTAAAAAGCAGATTAAAACCTCTCCATTTATAGATATCTCTGTCCATCATAAAACTTATTCTTCTGTTTATGGAGAGTTGCAAAATTATCCAATCTATCCAGCTCACATGGTTTCCCAAAAGTAAAACTGCTTTGGTTGAGGGGATATTTTCTAATCCCACATAATTATAGCTGTGTCTTGTTCTAAATATCAGTTCCATAATCGCCCAAATAGTCATAACTGAATATCTTTTGTAGAGCATATAAGAGAGATACACTCCAACAAAAAACATAAGATAAAAAAGCACTTCAGAGTTCATTCCAAAGTAGGCGAACAGAGTAGTTAAAACTAAAAAAGAGAACATGAAAACATTCTGAATAAAGTTACTGCCTGCCAAAACTACGCCTAAATGAACTCTCGGCGAAAGAAACTGGATGTGGGCGTTAAGGGGAACCATTAAGAAACCTGCAGAAATTCCAAAAAGTGTAAAC
This sequence comes from Sulfurimonas sp., assembly GCA_030646745.1. Taxonomy (GTDB): domain Bacteria; phylum Campylobacterota; class Campylobacteria; order Campylobacterales; family Sulfurimonadaceae; genus Sulfurimonas. The sequence continues at coordinate 5,207 of JAUSKV010000043.1, forward strand.
ATGAAAGCCATAACACCCATTGAAGAGACGAAGGGAATCAGAAATACCAAAAGAGTAATGCCGACCGAGCCAATGGCTACCAAACCGGTGTTTATATAGTGCTTTGAGAGGTTTGCCGCCATGATAGAACCAATCACTATCCCGATGCCCGCCAGTGCCATGACGCCTTGAACAAAAATAGTGTTTGTAACGCCCAACTCGCTCTTTGCATACTCGCCAAATACAGCCAAAACAACCTGAGAGATAGACCAAAAAAGACTCAGTCCAATAATTGCCTCAAAAACCTCTTTTTTTCTTCTTATGATTTTTAGATTTTTTCGTAAATAGGCACCTTTTATATATCGTGCAAAGGTAAACTCTCTCTTGGAAATTTCTACCATTTTATTTGGAAGTTTGGATGTAAGGAACCACTCAATGACCGAACTCAGAACCAACAGCCAGCCAAGAGGAGCGATAAGAAGTAAAATATCCTCTTTAGTTTTAAAACTATCATCCAACATGCCCTCAAAGAGAATTGTATAGAAGATAATTCCACCCAAAATAGCAACCGTTGTAGTAGCTTGAACGGCTCCGTTTCCAGAACTTATAAATTTAACGCCAACCAACTCTTTTATGTACCCATATTTTGCAGGTCCGTAAATTGCAGCTTGAAGCCCAAGTAAAAAAGTCATAGCAAATGCCGTAAAAAACCACCCTTGATAGTAGGAATAGGTTATGCCAAGAGTAATCACGATTGCAAAGATAGATGCATACTCCATGATTTTGTTTTTAGGAAATTTGTCGGCTAAAAAACCGGACGGAGAGAACGCTAGGATAAAAGGGAGAAGAATAAGAGCGTTTACGATGGCAGTCAGAACAATCTGAATCTGACCGTCATATACTTTAAAAATAGTATTTTGAATGATGATTTTATGACCCAGATCTGTAAAAGCATTCAGAAAAATGACTATGAGATAGTTAATAAATCCGGTTATTGCAAACAATTTTGTCATAAGTTAACTGTTTTCTTCTTCATCATCTTCCTTATCATTTACCAAAATCGTACTCCACCCCTCATAAAAACCATGCTCTTTTTTGATGAGTGTGTACAACTCTTCAACAGTTTTTTTCACTTCATCTTCTGTCGGCATGTGGACTTTAATAAGGGCAACTCCATGCTCATATTCATCGGTAGCAATATCATCTTTAAATGTAAAACCATTCTCCAGAGCATTGTTCACAAATCTCTCTTTTTGAGTGCTTGTATCGAAGACTGCATAGTGTTCAACCTCTCTAGCAACACTCAAATCATCGCCCTCCTCTTCTAGTAAAAAGATGATTTTTGCACTCTGGCTATGATGCAGTTCTAGCTCTGTCGGAGAGAGCTGAAGCTCGTAAAAACTCCATTTTGTATCTCGTACGACATTGCTCTCATAGGCATAATTTGAAGGCGTCAAAATTTTTGATACAATGGAGTTAAGCTCTTTTGAATCAGGTGCATAAAAGTAGAGCTCATTCCAGCCATCTACCACTCTGCTGCCCACATATACTGCTCTTTCATCATGTTCAAGAGCTATAATCAGAGACTCTTTCGTCTCCAAAAACTCCTCATAACCATCCATGTCCTCGCTTATACCTTCATATTTTACAAAGATACTAAAAAGCCAAGGATTTTCCTCTTTATAATCACCGGCATCTACCTCAAACTCAACACTCATTGAACTGTTGTCTTCTATTCTGCTAAAAATTTCTCTCATTCATTAATTCTCGTATTTTTTTTATTTATTATATCTGATTTTCAAATTTTAGTATTTATAAATTTTGCAGAAATTAACTTTCATCGTGGTATGATTACAAAACGAAAAAAAGATACAATGTATCTCAAAAAGGATACAAAATAAAATCATTTCAATGGGATGAAGAAAAAAATACACTTTTGAAAATTCAAAGAGGTGTTTGTTTTGAAGATGTAATTTTAAGTCTTGAAAATGGAAAATTACTTAATATTGTGCCACATTTCAATCTTGAAAAATATCCAAATCAAATGCTTTTTATCATAACTGTTTTTGACTACACTTATTATGTCCCATTTATTGAAGATGATGAGAAAGTGTTTTTGAAAAATATTATACCAAGCAGAAAGTATCATAAAAATTATAAGGAACAACAATGAACGAAAATATCACACAAGAAGAAAACGAAATCATTAACTATATTGAGACACAAAACCCACAAAGTGTATCAAATATCAGTGAAAAAAT
>JAUSKV010000039.1 GCA_030646745.1 Sulfurimonas sp.
AACTATGAGTATCGGTGCTACAACTTATGCCCAAAACGATACACCGGACACAATAATAAACAGAGCAGACAGAGCACTCTATAAAGCAAAGACTAGTGGCAAAGACCAATTTCAAATAGCAGAGGATTTATAATGGAGTTAAATTATTTTGACTTAGTCGCATCGATTATTATCCTTCTTTTAGGCTTGAAGGGTGTAGTTAATGGATTTTTCAAGGAAGTTTTTGGGCTGGTCGGAATTATCGGCGGTATATTTGTAGCTTCTAGGGTTGGGGACAGAGTCGGTCAGCTCATAAGCGATTTGATTTTTAAATTTGATAACAGTGCAGCCATTAGCTTTACAGGCTTTTTAACAACTTTGGCACTTTTTTGGTTTCTTATGATTGGAGTGGGTTTTATTTTTAAAAAACTTAGCTCTCTAAGTGGATTGGGTCCAATAGACAAGGTTTTGGGATTTATTTTTGGTGCAAGCAAATTTTTTCTTATTGCAGCCGTAATAGCTTATGCGTCCTATAGCATACATGCAATAAAAGCAACTATCGATTCAAATATGAAAAGTAGTATGTTGTTTCCTATTCTTGTAGAGACCGGCTCTTTCATTATGAAATTAGACCCAACAGAGATAAGCAACGATATCAATGCAACTCTACAAAATCAAGTTACAGAGAGAGTAAGCACTGCAACACAAAACATAGTAAATGAGACTAAAAAAGAGATAAAAGAGGCTATTCCTCAAGTAGCAAAAGATGTAAAAATGGTTAAAGATGGTAAATAAACAGATGTCTGATATTCTTACAAACTTTAACAGCAGAACTGTAGAGTATGAGCAACTTTTAACTAATTTTAAAGAGCTTCTGAAAAAAAACTCTCTTAAATTCACAATTCAAAGGGAAGTGATTTTAGAGACTCTTTACAATTCTAACGAACATTTGACACCGGAATCTCTGCACGCGCTTATAAAAAAGAAGTTTCCTGAGTTAAAGACCGGCATAGCAACCATATACAGAACTTTGTCACTTCTCGAAGATTCTGACATGGTTACCTCTCTCTCTTTTGGAGCATCCGGAAAGAAATACGAGCTCGGCGCAAAAAAACATCATGACCACATGATATGCACAACATGCGGTGCTATAACAGAGTTTGTAGATGAGCAGATTGAGAAAAGACAAAGAAGCATTGCGGATAATCTTGGATTTAAAATGTCTGATCACTCCATGCAGATTTATGGAATCTGCAAAAAATGTCAAACTAAATAAAAAAGGAAAAACTATTGGCTTTTGAAAACAAATTTGTTCAACTAAGAATTGAAAAAGCAGAGACGCTCAGAGATGCCGGAATCAATCCATACTGCAACAATTCAAAAAGAAATACAACAATCAAAAAATATCTTAATGTAAATTCCGATATTGAACATAAAGAGAATAAAAGAGATGAACACAGACACTACACAGTAGCCGGACGAATAAAACTTTTAAGAGTTATGGGCAAAGCAAGCTTTCTTCAGTTAGAAGATGAGAGTGGAGTACTACAAATATATGTGGCAAGAGACCATCTTCCTGAAAATTTTTACAACGATATATTTAAAAAAAATGTAGAAGTCGGAGATATTATTGAAGTTGGAGGTTACCCATTTGTAACTGGTCAAGGCGAACTTTCACTCCATGCATCAGAGTTTAAACTACTAACAAAATCCATAGCACCACTTCCTGAAAAGTTTCACGGAATTACAGATAAAGAGACAAGATATAGAAAAAGATACCTTGACCTTATCATGAATGCGGATGTCAGAAAAACATTTCAGATTCGTTCAAAAGTTATATCACTTACAAGAAGATTTTTTGAGGATAAGGGCTTTTTAGAAGTTGAAACGCCTATGATGCATCCAATCGCCGGCGGAGCGAATGCAAAACCTTTTGTAACGCACCATAATGCACTCGGAATAGACAGGTTTTTAAGAATTGCACCTGAGCTTTATCTAAAAAGATTGATAGTTGGCGGCTTCGAAGCAGTCTTTGAAATAAACCGTAACTTTAGAAATGAAGGCATGGACGCGACGCATAATCCAGAGTTTACTTCCATAGAATTTTATTGGGCTTATAAAACATATAAAGACCTTATAGAAATTACAAAAGAGTATTTTCTCTACCTTTTTGACCACCTAGATTTGCCTACTCACCTTCCTTACGGTGATTTGGAGATTGATTTTAACAAATTCAGTGAAGTTCCGCTTATTGAGTCTCTGCACACCATCGGCGAAGTTCCATCAGAAATTGTAAATGACAAAGAGAAAATTTTAGAGTTTTTAAAAAGTAAAAATATATCCGTAAAAAATGGCTTGTCTTTAGGGCAGCTTCAAGGTGAACTCTTTGATGAATTTGTGGAACATAAACTTATAAATCCAACATTTATCACAGAGTATCCTGTTGAAATCTCTCCACTTGCAAGAAGAAGCGATGTAAACCCGGATATTACGGAGAGATTTGAACTTTTTATTGCAGGTCGCGAAATAGCAAATGCATTTAGCGAGTTAAATGACCCAGTAGATCAATATGAGAGATTTAAATCTCAGGTTGAATCAAAAGAGTGCGGTGATGATGAAGCACATGCTATGGATGAAGATTTTATCGAAGCTCTTAGTTATGGAATGGCCCCAACGGCGGGACAGGGAATAGGCATTGATAGATTAGTTATGCTTCTTACAAATGAACACTCTATTAGAGATGTTTTGCTCTTTCCAGCGATGAAGCCAATCCATCATGAAGAATTAAATCAAGAAGAGGTCTAATCTCACCGTTAGGTGTAGCTTTAGTGCAATGAATTAAAAATGAACAAGTCCATTTTTAAGAAAACAAAGGAGATAGTATGAGTTTTTTACAAGAGTTTGATAGTGAAATATATGAGTTATGCGAAAAAGAGTTAGAGAGACAGACTGACCATTTAGAGATGATTGCATCTGAAAACTTTACACTTCCTGCGGTTATGGAAGCCATGGGTTCAATTTTTACGAATAAATATGCAGAGGGCTATCCGGGTAAACGCTATTATGGCGGATGTGAATATGCGGATGGAGTTGAGCAGTTAGCAATTGACAGAGCATGTCAGCTTTTTGGTTGTAACTATGCAAATGTACAACCCCACTCGGGAAGCCAGGCTAATGCCGCTGTTTATGCAGGATTAATTAAAGCTGGAGATAAAATACTGGGTATGGATTTAAGCCATGGCGGACATTTAACACATGGAAGTAAGCCGAGTTTTTCCGGTCAGAACTACAGCTCATTTACATATGGTGTTGAACTTGATGGTCGCATCAACTATGAGAGAGTTTTAGATATAGCTAAGATTACTCAGCCTAAAATTATTATCTGCGGTGCATCTGCCTATGCCAGAGAGATTGATTTTAAAAAATTCCGTGAAATTGCTGACGAAGTTGGAGCAATTTTATTTGCCGACATCGCACATATCGCTGGTTTAGTAGCTGCAGGCGAACACCCTAGCCCATTTCCACATGCGCATGTTGTAACAACGACAACACACAAAACTCTTGCAGGTCCAAGAGGCGGAATGATTATGACGAATGACGAAGAGATTGCAAAGAAGATGAATTCAGCAATCTTCCCCGCTCTTCAAGGTGGACCGCTTGTGCATGTAATCGCTGCAAAAGCTGTTGGATTTAAACACAACCTCTCACCTGCATGGAAAGAGTACGCTAAACAGGTAAAAGCAAACGCTAAAGTTTTAGCTGAAGTGCTTATGAAAAGAGGTTACGATGTAGTAAGCGGCGGAACGGACAACCATTTAGTTTTAGTCTCTTTTGTCGGTCGTGAATTCTCAGGCAAAGATGCAGATGCTGCACTTGGAAATGCTGGTATAACAATTAATAAAAACACTGTACCGGGTGAAACTAGAAGCCCATTTGTGACTTCAGGTATTCGTGTTGGAAGCCCTGCCCTTACCTCTCGCGGTATGAAAGAGAAAGAGTTTGAACTTATAGCAAACAAGATGGCAGATGTTTTAGATGATATCAATAATAGTGACCTTCAAGCATCAATCAAAGAAGAGTTAAAAGCATTGGCTCAAAAATTTGTTATTTATAATCAATCAACCTATTAGGAAATAAATATGATTACGGCAATGGATCTCAAGCTTATCAAAATGGTAAGCGACCACTACTGGCTAAAAAGTGAAACAGTAGTGGAAAAACTAACATTTAAAGGTAGAACTTTTTATAATAAGTTTGAAAAAATAAAAGCCCCATTAACTCAGACAATAATTAATCAACATCTTAAAGGTGAGATAACTGTCGCTCACTCTTTAGTAAATGCAAACAATAAAGTTGAAAATATTGTGATTGACTACAATGGAAGAGATCCAGAGCGATTTTATCATAAAGCACAACTTTTGCTTCGTGAAGAGGGTTACATAAATTTCACTGCATATA
>JAUSKV010000045.1 GCA_030646745.1 Sulfurimonas sp.
TTGCTGATTGCCGAACAATAGTTGAGCCTGTCGGTGTAGGGAACGATTTGGTTGTAGGTGTGGTTTTCGCAGCTTTTCTCAAAACCGCGGTGCAGATAGCCGATTTCACTCACCGCACACTCTATAGTTTCCCCGTCAAGGGCAACATAGGTACGAATTGTTCCATGGCTAGCAGGATGTGAAGGTCCTAGATTTAAAAACATCAAATCTTTGTTACACTCGCTAAATATGCCGCTTTCGAGTTTGCAGACAACATTTTTGCTAAGAAGTCTGTTGTTCATCTCCTCAATCAAATCATCCACTTCATGAAGGAGTTGCCCTTTTGTGATTGGGTAGGATTTACAAAGGGGATGCCCTATAAACTCTTTATGATTCAAAATTCTTCTGAGGTTTGGATGGTTCTTAAAGAGAATTCCGTATTGGTCGTAAACTTCTCGCTCCAACCAGTCTGCCCCTTTAAAAATATCGGTAATCGTCTCAATCTCTAACTCTTTGAGATATGTTTTTATAACAATATGCTCTTTGAAACTCTCATGACGAATAATATAAATAAGGGCAAATTGTTCCTCTTGCGCAGCTACATATTCACTATAATCAATCGCTGTAATATCAAGAAGATAGTTGAAACCCTCTTCATATTTTGTTTTTATGTGCGCATGAAGCTCGCTACATGTAACTTTAATAATCTCAGACATTATCTAATCGTCCTTTAAAATCTTTGTGTCTATTTGGGTTATATTTGTTGGTTCGTAAATCATTTTGAAGTTTTAAAAGTGCGTCAATGAGGGCTTCGGGTCGTGGAGGACAACCGCCTACATACAAATCCACGGGGATAATTTCGTCAATTCCCTGAAGCGTGGTGTAGTTATCATAAAATCCACCGCTGCATGCACAGGCTCCCATGCTAATCACCCATTTGGGCTCACTCATCTGCTCATAAATCTGTTTTAGAATCGGGGCTTGTTTGTAGGTAATTGTTCCTGCAACTATGAGTAAATCTGCTTGACGAGGAGAAAAACGAACAACCTCTGCACCAAAACGAGAGATGTCATATTTGCTGGCCGCCACACTCATAAACTCAATGGCACAACATGCGGTTCCAAAAATCATCGGCCAAAGCGAGGACTCTCTCGCCCATCCTATTGCCTCATCAAGTTTTGTAGTAATTGCCACTTCGAGGGACGGGCTGTTTAACTCCATTTGAGTGCACCTTTTTTATAAATATAGACAAGTCCCGCCAGTAGAAGTATCATAAAAGTAAACATCTCAAAAAGCCCAAAAAGGCTGGTTTGGCGAAGCGTCACCGCCCATGGGAACATAAACAGTATTTCAACATCAAAGATAACAAAGATGATTGCAACAAGGTAATATTTGATATTAAACCGCTCGAAACTATCTTTGTAAGTTTTTTGTATTCCGCTCTCGTAGGTCGAGTTTATAGCAGTGCCGGACTTTGATTTTTCGCCTATATAACGGCTCAAATGAAACATAAACGGGATTAAAACTGTAAGAGCGAGGATAACAGCTAACGGCAGATAAAAATTATAGTTCATTTTTCAACCTCAAAAAAATACATACTTAGTAATTGTACAAAAACTCTATTACAAAAGAGTTATAACATTTTAGTTTTCTAGCCTTAGCCAAGAGAGACAAATATAAAGCGTTGTCCATCACTTTGAAAGATTTTTAATATTCTCTGTTGGGAGAGGATTGGATACGTCTGGAAGAGTCGGAGCATTTATTGCATTCTCATTAGCAACTTGTGAAGATACGACTGCCGATGCAGAAGAGTCGCCCGCAACAGCGCTCGCATGAGTTGTATTCTTCTCATCTCCACAACCTTGAATCAAACAAGATACAGCAATTAAACTTATAATAATACTTTTCATATAAACACCTTTTTTTAATATTTAAACTTTATTACAAGATTATACAACACTTCATTATAAAATAAATTTATTATTAAAAATCTCACATTCATCTCACTTTTATGTTAAAACACTATAATTCATGTTATTTGAACTCTATCTAACGTATTGAAAATTATGAGTTCTTCAGAAGAAGGGAATAAAATGAAATTACTATTTTTTTTACTATCAATGCATGTATTTCTAATAGCAAGTAGTCACACAACCAAAGGCGTTAGCTATGAAGTACCTTCAAAAGGTTCTTTAAAAAAACAACATGTTGTTGAGACAATAGCTGCAAATGAGACGGCACAGGTAATGCCGAAAGAGGATCAAAAAAGTAGCTACAACGAAGCGAAACTGCTTTTTGAAAAAAAAGAGTATCAACAGGCTTATGATGCATTTTATAAATTATTTGAAAAAAATCTACAAGATCCAAATATAAACTTTTATCTTGGCAGAAGTGCTTACATGCTCAAAGATTTTGAACTTGCGATAACTGCATATGAGAGAGTTTTGATGATTGACCCAAATGCAACCAGAAGCAAGCTCGAAATTGCAAAGTGCTACTTTGAGCTAAAAGAGTATAAAAAAGCACAAAACATTTTTTTAGAAACGATTAAAGAGAATATGCCTGTAAATGTGAAACAAAATATCGAAATGTATTTAAGTGCAATCAACTCTAAAATACAAACGAACTTTTTCAGTGGTTCTGCTGTTTTAGGAATTAATTATGATACAAACATAAACAATCGCGCAAATGATGATACATTTACAATCTCTGGAATCATTGACAGCATCACAAACCAACCTATTAAAGCTGCAAATTCCACAAAAGATGAAGCCGGATTTGCACATCAAGAGGCAATATCGCTCAATCACATGTATAATTTTGCCGAAGATGTCAATATAAAAAACGATTTTGTTCTATTCTCAAAATCACTTATCAAAGATCATACTAAAGATATCGGACTTATTCAGTACTCTCCTGCACTTTCTGTTGTGTATAACGGCAAGATACTGGTTGATTATGCCCTTCTTTTTGACCAGATATGGCTGAGTACGAAACCCTTGCTAAGCGACTATGGTATCTATCCAAAATTAAAATATATGTATTCTACCTCTACAATTTTAGGAACCACTTTTAAATACCAAAAAAAGTTTCTTGATACAAGTATTTCTGAGATTGAAGCATTGGAATTTACTCTTAACCGCATCTATTCCAAAGATATTATGTTTACCTTTTATACTCAACTCTATACCGAAAAAAAACTCTCTAGTAATTTAACAAACATAAACCAAGATATGTTAAATATTGCGCTTTCAACCTCGTACAAATACATGCCGACTTTAACTTTTACACCAAAAATACAGTGGTATGACAAACAATACAAGGAAGAGGACCCGTTTTATCTAAAGAAGCAACAAGATAATGAGTACCAGTTTTTATTTAACACCACCTATTCTTATAGCAAAAGTATGCTTATGAGCTTAGATTACATGTACACAGATCACATCTCAAATATTCCATCCTGGGAATTTAACAAACATGCGGTAACTGCTAATGTTATCCTTCTATTTTAAGGGGCTTGATTATGAAAATTTTATTACTGCTACTGCTACTCACCGCTGCCGCCTTTGCTAATATAGGCGAAATTTCCTCTATGAAAGGCTCTTGCAGTGTAACAAGAGCGAGTAGTTCTATAGATGCAACTATTGGTTTAAAATTAGAAGAGAAAGATATTTTAAAAACCAAAGAAGATGCAAAACTGCAAATCATTTTTAAAGATGGAACTGTAGTTACCGTAGGCAAGTCATCCACATTTGATATAGCTGCCTATGTTTATGATGAAGCGAAATCTGATAAATCTAAGGTAGATTTTGGATTTTTAGAGGGTTCCTTCAAATCGGTAACCGGTAAAATCGGAAAAATTGCACCGGATAAATTTAACTTAAAAACAAAAACAGCAACCATAGGTATTCGAGGAACAACCATTGTCGGGAATCAAGAGGCTGTCGCATGTACGCAGGGAGAGATTGCTATTAGTTCTAACGGAGTTACACAGGTAGTACCTGCGGGAATGTTCTCTAAAACACCGCCGAATGCACCACCGACACCTCCTCAACCTTATGTAGCGGGAAGTATAGGCGATGTGGAAGATACTCCTGCCCCTGAAAAAAAAGAGAAAGAGAAAGAAAAAGAGAAAGAGAAAGAGAAAAAAGAAGAAGATAAAAAAAGTGACAAAAAAGAAGAAGATAAAAAGAGTGACAAAGTAGAGAAATCTACTGCCAATGGAGAAAAAAGCGATAAACAAGGAAGCGCGTCAAATTCAAAAGAGGAAACCCCTACACAATCAAATGCAGCAGCTGAGCAATCACCTTCTAAACAAGAAAATAGTTCTAACGAAACACCGAATATTCAACCTCAAGTACCTGCCGCTATGGATGACGGTGCAGGTTCAAGCATAGATTCGAGGGCTTTGAGCAATGTTGACACTCCTCTCCCTAGTATAAACAATAGTGCCATGCCAGAGCAAATAGTAATACAGCCGAATGTTCAAAATATTGTGCCGGATATTCAAAATATTATAGCAGTAGTTCAAGCTTCGGTTGACACTGAAGTGAAAGTAGTAGCAGAAACAGAATCTGTAGCGGTTGTTGTCACTCCGCCTGATGTCACTCCGCCTGTCGTGACTCCGCCTGTCGTGACTCCGCCTGTCGTGGCTCCGCCTGTCGTGACTCCGCCTGTCGTGACTCCACCTGTCGTGACTCCGCCTGTCGTGACTCCGCCTGTCGTGACTCCGCCTGTCGTGACTCTGCCTGTTGTTGAGGCGCCGCCCGTCGTAACTCAGCCTGCAGCAGATACTCCAACTGCAGCCGAAGTGCAAGCCTCAGCAGATGCACTAGCTGCTACGAATGCCATAAATACAGTAACAGCATCCACTACTTTAAATGATATAGCAAATGCCTCAGCAGGCTTAACTCAAGAGAGTAGTTATTATGATGACTATTTAGATTATGGTTATTGGAATAGTGGCGATACAGCAGTCAGTACATATATTAGCGGAGTTGTAACATCAAGTGATTTTGTGGATCAAATGATAAGAAATGATTCAACTGCAACATATAGCGGTGGAATTAGCTCAATCGTAACAAACAATGGAATCCAAACAGCTTCTACCGGAACTGTTACTTTAGATTTCAATTTTGCAAATCAAAATTTTACAGGAAATGTAAATGTGACAGAGGAAAATTTTAAAGCTACTGTTGCAGGAAATGTTCATAAGTATGGTTTTGATGCTACGAGTGTAACAAAAGCAACAGATAGCACGGCAAATATAACAGGTGGAAACTTAAACGGTCAGTTTTACGGAACAAATGCCGAAGCAGCGGGTGGCAAGTTTAATCTAAACAGCAGTAATGTCGGCAGTGTGAGTGGTATTTTTGGGACTACCAAAGTCATCCAAAATCCATAAGTAAAATAACAAAGGAAGATTTATGAGAAAAATATTATTTATTTGGATTCTGTTTTTTACCATGTTTGCAACAGTTATACATGCCGATATTACAACAGGGCTTGAAGCGCACTATGAGTTTGAAGGCAATGTAAATGACAGTACAGTTAACGAACTAAATGCTACAGCATCTACAACACCACGATATGCTTCTGGAAAAATGGGTCAAGCGATTGAATTCATCAACGACTACACCCTCGCTACCCCACTAGATGAGCTTACATATTTTAATGGCTCATGGACAAAAGCCCTATGGGTAAAACTTAATTCTGTTCAAAGTGGTGATGGAAACTTATTGAGCTCATCTAACTACGCTATGTGGATGCCTATAAGTACACATAAACTCGAGTCATATCCTTTTGGAATAACTGGCACAACAAATCTCAACGACACCCAATGGCATCATTTGGCTATCACATACGATAATACGTCTCAATTGATGCAAGTGATTGTAGATGGGGTAGTTGAAAATAACGGAACTATCACCAAGCCAACACTTTCTTCAAGTAATTTCCTTGGGATCAATCAGCATGGAACTGGCGGGGTTAATGGTATCGTTGGTTTGATGGATGATGCTCGTATTTATAATCGTGCTTTAACCTCTATAGATATAGCTGAACTCTATAACTATACACCACCAATACTCACACTTAAAGCGCATGGTGGAGCACTGCAGATAAGTAATAGCGTTCTTGATACAAGTGGATTTTCAGCTGAAACAAATCAGACTGTTACAAATTTTACTGTTGAGTGGTGGATGAATCCATCTGCACATTTCAGCACCGGAAACACAATCGGATATGGTTGGGGTAGCTTTTTGTTTCATGAGGCTGGAAGCGGTGATCTCTATGTCGGGATAAATGGCGATAGTGCCTTAAATAGACTTACCCCTACCGATGGTCTTGGCGCGGGAACGCTTGAACTCAATAAATGGCAACATTTTGCATTTAGTTTTGACGCAAGCAACGGAACAGGCACACTCTACAAAAACGGTCTTTCCCTTGCTTCCAAAAGCGGTATGTCTTCTCCTTCAATCTTTGGAGACTTTGCTGCCGGGAAAGCATATACGAGTGTATTGAGTCAACAGTTTATGCTTGACGATGTTCGAGTTTGGAATATCACTAGAACCGGAGCCCAAATTAAAGCTTCAATGAACTATCAGCTAGACGGAAATGAAACAGGACTTGTCGCATACTACAACTTTGACGAGCGTGTCGGCACTACTGTCAAAGACAGAACTGCACATGGTTATGACGGGAGTATTGATACTTCCAAAGTAACACGACTTAACTTTTTAGGGGATGGATTAAGTTTTAGCGGCACAAATAGCGGTGTGCAAACAACAGCATCGCTTAATTGCTCAACCTATCCAAATTTCTCGCTTGGGGCGTGGATAAAACCAATAAGTTCTCAAACCGGTTGGCATGCTATCTTTACACAATCAAATTCACTTGGTGTCGATTTAGAGAATGGAACTCTAGGAAATGCAACTCTCGCAATAAACCAATGGTCGTATGTGGCTCGAAGTCAAGAGGGTTCAACCGTCCGATATTATGTAAATGGAAATTTGGCTTTAGAGGCGGGTTCGCAATCATGCAGCGGAAATAATGATCCAATCTTTATTGGTACCCATTCAGATTTATCTGGCAGTTTTGATGGTGATATTGCCGAGGCTTCAATCTGGACAAAAGCCCTCACACAATCGGAAATCCTAAAGACAATGTCTTCGCCAATTTTAAGCGATACTGCACTCGTTGGCTACTGGCCGTTCAATGAAGGGGCAGGAACAACAGCATTCGATAAATCAGCCAGTGCAAATAACGGAACTATTGTAAATGCTACTTGGACAGATACAGCTCCAACTCTCTATGGAAATTATATCTACACATTATCAGGCATCCCTATTTTAAATAAACTTGTTGTTGAAAACAATACATCCACTCCAACCTACAGCTATAACGGAAATGTTCCTTCGACTATTGCAGATTTTAACGGCACAACAGGTGTGTTTACATACTACTCACAAATAGAAGCAACCGAAACTTTAGACATAAATGCAAGTGATGGCGGAGTAAGTTTACAGAGTTTGTTTCATGTTATCAGCTATGCGGGTCCTATTGATTTAACACTCAATATTACAAATGTCTCTCTTTTGGAGCACAATATAACGAATATTCAAATAATTGCTCAAGACGGAACCAGTGAAAGCTTGCTTATTCCAGATATAGCAAGCGGAAATATTAGTGATGGTAATAATACCTATACCGTACCAATCTATCATCCGGATAATAACTTCTCAATAAGAGTTGACTTAAATGACAGCACTCAGTGGTGGGTGAATTTTAATGATGGAAAACTCTACAAAACAAATAATGCAAGCTCTGATTTTAAAACTCTCATTGGTTCAGCAACCAATACATTGAGTGTTGATTTTATTAATGCAAACTTTATTAGTGCTGCACCGACTCTCTCCCATATATATGATCGCTTTAGAACACCATCCTCTGCACAAAGTGACTTTAGCATATCTTTTGATGTAAACGACAGCGATACGGCAACTCTAACGCTCACTGTCAGTGCGGACAATAATAACACTCTAAATACAGCCAATTTCTCGGTAAATAGCTCCATAACAGCAAATCAAACTCAATCAATTAATATAATTCCGGTAAGTGCAACTTCTGTAGGAGATACGAAAGTAACAATCACTCTAAACGATGGAACCACTACAACACAGCAAAGTTTCAATGTAAATATAAGCCATGAATTTGAGATTATTACCACTAAAGAAGCAAATATAAGTGGCATAGATTTTAATTTAGACTACAATGGAACTTTATATGCGCTTAGCTCACACCAAGAAGAGAATAATCTAACAGTTGAATATGAAAAACTAAAAGTAGTAAACTCACTATTTGACAGTAATCTCACAGTGATTAAAGATGTCAATGGAACTGCAACTGTAACAACTAAAACAAGCACCATGCCGACACCGTTTCAGTATGCGAATAGTAATTTAGGCAGTGCAGACTTATCTGGTGCATATAGCAACTATGGGACACCTTTTGAATTTACATTTATAGATGAAACCTCAACTGGAACAAAAGTATATGTAACCTATCCAGTTGAACGACTAGAAATAGACGCAAACAACATGAGAGACCAAAACGGCTCTTTTTTTACATCTATCAATAGTTTTATGGGTGCGACGGTTCAAGGCAGTGCAACACAGGGGATAAGAAACCATGCACGCAATAAGTTGCTGGTGTTCAATCAAAATGAAGTAGCAAATAGTAGCGGAATCCTAATTGAACTGGATGAGAACGGAACTGTATTGACAGCGAATGCAGGCACATGGATAAAACAAACAGTTTCCTCACAAGAAGTACTTTTAATAAATCCAACTGCTGCTGTTGTAACGGCAAGTGGTTACGATACAGATATGGCATTTGTCCTTGATAACGGTATAGTAAAAAGTGCAACCTACAAAGCGAGCGGCGACATATACAGCTACATACTTTTAGATAAAGCAGCCAAAGATGCACTTTATCATTCTATTTCGCCCAATCCAAAAATAGCTACTCCGCTCAATAATGGCTACACATATATCTCTTTGCCATCATCAAAAACACTTTGTGATGTAGATGTACAAATGGATGGTAACTATAGCTTTTGTGATAAAAACAATACATTAGAGTCAGTTTTTGGAGCAAATAGCCATGTTGAGCGTGTATTTAAATTTGGACGAGAGTGGATGTATTGGGATAATAATTCAACAGCAAACCCCGCCTACTCTATGCAAAAGCTTTCAACAATCAACCCTCTTGAAGGGATTATGGTAAAAACATCCGCAGCAACAAGTATAAGTGTACCATTTGATGAAGATAGTGAAAGTGTGAACGACTACACAAACTTGTTTGCAACAGGTTGGACACTTATGTCTAACAATAAAGCTCAGACAGCCGGAGAGATTTCAACGGCACTTACAGCAGAAGGTAAAGTGTTAGTTTACATATTAGTTTTGAGAGACAATACATGGCATGTGTATGCACCAACAAATAACAGCACGGTAAGTTCATCAATACCTAGACTGAGTAGTGTAAATAGATATGAAAGTTATTGGGTTAATTTTAGATAATCTAAAACAATTTTAATTGGAGTTATAGAGATGAAAATACTAGGTGCATTCGGTTCTAAAACAAAGAATTCACAACTGAGTGCCTATTTGCTTGATGAAAAAACTGTCATTGATGCCGGAAACTTAATCCAAAGTCTTGGCAGAGATTTTTTAAAACTAGACAATATACTTATTACCCATGCACATTTTGATCATATTGCTGATTTGCCTACGGCTATTGATACTTTTTACTCAAAACTGGAAAAACCTGTAAATGTTTTTGCAACACAAGAGGTAATAGATATATTAAAAGAAAATATATTTAATAACAAAGTATGGCCCGATTTCTCAAAGATACCGCTCTCGAACAACAATGGAAATACGATAGTTTTTCATGCTTTGGAATTTTTTAAAGATTATACTATAGGAAATTTCAGGATTAAACCCTATCCAAATTTCCATACTTTCGGCAGTTGCGGCTATGTTATAAATGATGCTATGGTATTTACTTCGGATACATTTCTTTGCTACCACACATGGGATTTTTTAAATAATAATAAAAATCTTAAACAGCTGATTATTGAAGTCTCTTTTCCATCCTCATTTAATCGCCTTGCGGTTTTAAGTAAACATCTCACACCTCTACTTTTAAAGGATGAGTTAAAAGCACTTCAAAGAGATGACATAAAAATATATATTAATCACATGAAATATGAGTATCGGGATGCTATAATAAACGAATTGAAAGAGATAGATTTATACGACAGAGTTACGATTTTAAATGATGATTCAGAAATTGAGATAGGATAGGTTATGTTCATTAATTCAAACAGTAAAGAAATCAACAATCTCCTTATAAGTGTAGCCGATAAAATTCAAAAATTATCAGCGGATTTAGATGATAATAAAATAGCTTCCATAAACCTAATTTTGGAAACTATTAAAACTTTTGGTGAGAAAAAAACAGAACAAATTTCTCATCTCAATGAGATTGGAGCAGCTCTCTCAACAGAGACCGAAGTTGATAATCTGCTCGATATGATTATATCCAAGGGAAAACTCTTTACGAATGCCGATGGTGGTACACTTTATATGATGAGCGAAGATGAAAAATCACTTCTTTTTAGAATAGTAGAAACCGATTCTCTTGGTATTAAGATGGGTGCAAACGGTGAAAAAATATCATGGTCACCACTTCCTATTTACCTTGAAGACGGTTCCTATAATCATCAGATGGTTGCTGTCCATTGTGCAATAGAATCAAAAATAATTAATTTTGAAGATGTATATAACTGTGAAGGATTTAATTTCGAGGGAACGAAGAAATTTGATGCCAGTACCGGCTTTCGCTCGCAATCGATGCTAGTGGTTCCTATGATTAATAATAATAATAAAGATGTTATCGGCGTATTACAGCTTCTTAATGCACGCAACAGTGATGGAGATGCTATAGGATTTACAAAAGAGGATGAAAAGCTTGTAATGTCTTTAACATCACAAGCAGCAATAGCAATAACAAACGCAAAGATGATTCATGATTTGAAAGAGCTTTTGGAATCATTTATAAAAAGTATCGCTTTTGCAGTTGACCAAAAATCACCCTATACAGGCGGACATGTAGAAAAAGTTGCAATTTTATCTCTTATGATTGCTGATGCCCTCAACCGCACCGCATCCGGCAAGTACGCAGATATAAAATATACTGAGGATGAGTTAGACGAGATTAGAATCTCTGCATTGATGCACGATGTAGGAAAAATCACCACACCCCAACATGTTATGGATAAAGCTACAAAACTAGAAACTGTCTATGATAGAGTTAATGCAATTAGAATAAAGTTTGAACTTTTTAAAAGAGACTTGGAAATAGAGATGCTTCACAAGAAAATTAAACTCATCGAAAGTGGAACTAGTTCTGATGAGATTAAATTAGTTGAGGATGCACTAGAAAAAGAGATAGATATACTTGATGAAGAGATATATTTTTTGGTAGTCTCCAATGTAGGCGGAGAGTTTATGACAAATGAGCATATTAAGAGAATTGAAGAAATTGCACAAAGAAAAGTGAAGATAAATGGGATGGAACAAAATATATTGAGTGATTTTGAAGTTCATAATTTGTGTATAAGAAAAGGAACTCTAACAGATGAAGAGCTTGCTGTAATGAGAGATCATGCAAGAGTCAGTAACGAAATGCTTGACGCGTTACCGTTTCCTAAACATTTAAAACGCGTGCCGGGCATAGCCGGTGGGCATCATGAAAAACTCAACGGAAAGGGTTATCCAAAAGGGTTAACCTCTGATGACTTAAGTTTGGAATCAAGAATCCTAGCATTAGCAGATATTTTTGAAGCACTCTCAGCTTCTGACAGACCTTATAAAGATGGTAAAAAGATGAGCGAAGTTATGAAAATCATAAGCTTTATGATTAAAGATGGAGAGCTTGATGGTGATTTAGTGCAGTTCTTTTATGATGAGAATTTACATATCAAATATGCAGAGCAGTGTTTTAAACCTGAGCAGATAGATGTTTAATATCTTCACCCTTTTGTGGTATGGACAAAAACACCATTAAAATTTTGAGGCGGAAACTCTATATAGTGTTCACATCGCTCTATATAGATATCGTAAATTTTTGTATTACTCTTATCTTCCCATCCATTAAGCTCTCTAAAAATTGCTAAAGCCTCTTCAAACTTTTCTGACTTGTAAAGGTCTATCGCTTGATGATACAGACGAAGCTCCTCTACAAGTCTCTCTTTGCTTGAGTAAAAGAGTGGCTCCTCCCCCTCCCTATCAAAATCATGAATCTGCCAAATCTCAAGAGGCTCTATTTTCCCCTTAACAGTTACCAAATCTAAAAAACGATAGATATATTTTCCAATTAATTTATTTTTTGTGAAATTAGAAATATTAAGCCTAGAGTTATAATATTTACACAAAGATTCTAATCTTGCACCGACATTTATCGGGTCACCGATAACTGTATAATCTGAGCGTATTGTTGAACCCATCTCCCCGACAATTGCCACTCCACTATTGAGTCCAATACCGATATCTACGATTGGTACCTTAGCCTTATCTGCCATTTTTGTTACATTCTCAAATTCTGGATTATTTCTCAACGCTTCATTAAGAGATTTAAGCTTATGAAGTTGTCTAAGACTCGCACTTACAGCTCTATCAGCATGATTTTCAACAGAAACAGGTGCATTCCAATAAGCCATAATTGCATCACCTATATATTTATCAACTGTGCCCCTCTCCTCTATTATTATGGATGTCATAGGCTCCATAATTTCGTTCATAAATTTAATAAGCGATTTAGGATTTCCCATAGCTTCAGAAATATTTGTAAAACCTCTAACATCTGAGAAAAAGACTGTTATCTCTTTTTCAGCACCATCAAGAGTATTTGAATCAGGATTTTTTAGGATATCTTCCATTACATCCGCGCTCACCTTTGAAGCAAATTTTCCTTTTATCATATTTTTTTGCTTTGTTTCAAGAAAATAATTCAAAACCATAGATATTATATATATCGACAAAGACAAAATAACTATATTAAAGAGAATATTTAGAGCAATCCCTTGATAAAAAAGCATATAATAATTGAATGATAGTTGTAATAAAACAACAAGAATAAGAACGAGGAGTGTCATAACGGCACTCAGCAAACCAAACAAAATTGACAATATCATTCCGACTAAAAAAATCTGAGCAATATCTGCAGCAATGACCCAAGAAGGCTTCGATATAAAATCTCCTGCAATTATGTTATCTATTGCATTTGCATGCACTTCAACCCCCGGATAGACACTATCAAACGGCATAGCTCTTAAATCCATTAATCCCGCGGCAGAAGTTCCGATAAGAACAAATTTTCCCTCTATATCTTCAGGTTTGAAATTTTTACTATAAATATCTGAAGCTGAAAGATAGCGATAAGAGAATGCAGGACCGCGAAAATTAACCAACATTCTCCCAAAGCTATCTGTTGGAATTTCCACAGAACCGGAGCGTACACTTTGAACTCCAATATCTTCTGCATAATTTACATAAACTTTATCTGCTTGTGTCATGATACGAACCATCTCCATCGCAAGTGAAGGATAAACTGCTCCATCATATTTCATAACCAAAGGTACACTACGAACTAAGCCATCACTATCAGGAAAGGTATTAAAAAAACCACTAGAGTAAGCATTCTCCTGAGCAATAGGAACATTTAAAATTGCGCGTTTCGCTTCAGCAAGAAAATCTCTTTGGGGCTTATGCTTTTCAATATAAATTGCCGGGATACTTGGAGCACCCTCTGTTTTAATTCCATCATCATTAAGTACAAATATATACCCAAGGATTGTAGGTGTTGATGCAATGGTTTTGGCTAATATCTCCTCATAGTCTTCAATCCCCTCTGTACTATGACCCAACTCTTTTAACACCTTAACAGGGTTTGAATTATCATATTCAGCAAATACAATATCCAGACCAATAACTCCTGCACCGGCATCTGTAAGATTTTGAAGAATTTTTGCAATATCTTTACGCTTCCAAGGCCATTGTCCTAACTCTTTTAAACTTTTTTCATCAATATCTACAATTACAATATCTTCAGATGGCTTTACCACACCCCTAACTAAAAAGATATTATCTCTAAGTTGATTGTCTAATGACATAAACTTTTCAGGCATTACTATATAAGCGATACTTGTTAATAAAGATACAAGAAACCCTGCCATAAGATACATTTTAATATTTTTCATCTACTTTACCACCCAATATATTGTTTAAAAATAATTAAATTTTTATTTGCAATCGACTACCTAAAGAATACTCATCTATTTCTTCAACTTCATTATACATTATTCGTAAGAAATTGATGAAATAAATGCAATGAAAAATCTAATGAGAAGTTTACTATTTTATATAAAAATATGAGAAGCATCTTTATAAACTCTATGAAAAGAGATGTAAACATCTTCTAAACGAGAATATAAAAGAGTTTGATGGTGTGTTTGATTTTTTAACTAAGTAGAGAGTTAAGGAAAAATCCTTAACTTATTAACTCATTTGAGCAGCAACTTCCGCAGCAAAATCGTCAACTTTTTTCTCAATTCCCTCACCTACTTCAAGGCGAACGAAATTTGTAATTTCAGCAGTTCCACCCAACGCTTTAGCAGCTTCAGTAACAGCTTGGGCAACTGTTAATTTGTCATTTAAAACATAAGTTTGGTCTAAAAGTGCTTGTTCTTTATCTAAAGTTGTATTATCATCAATAAAACGAGCTAGTTGCCCCGGAACAATTTTGTCCCAGATTTGCTCTGGTTTACCTTGAGCTTTCAACTCAGCTTTGATAGCCGCTTCAGCATTTGCTAAAACTTCTTCAGTCAATTGACACATAGAAATATACTGAGGTACATTTATAAGTGGTTTTTTAAGACGAGAAAGTTCTTCGTTCTCTTTTTTTATAGCTTCGATTCTACCGATTGTTTCTGATTCTACATACGCAGCATCAAAATCTTTGTAGCTTAGAGTTGTAGGTTTCATTGCAGATGCATGCATTGCAATCTGTTTTAAAGTAGCTCGCATGCCCTCTGCAGTTTTAGGAGAGTCACATTTCGCTTCAACGATAACTGCTATACGGTTATTTGAGTGAATATAACCGTTTATTGCTGTGTTTGCATCTGCATTTAGAGTTGCAAAACGACGAACAACGATTTTTTCACCGATTTTCGTAACAGCTTCTGTAAACTTTGCACCAAATGGGCTACTCATAAGAGCATCAACATCCGCAGGATTGTTATTATAAATCTCAGTTACAGTATCTTTTACTAAATTTTTGAAACCGTCATTTTGAGCAACGAAGTCAGTTTCAGAGTTGATTTCAACTACTGTAGCTTTAGAAAAATCATCCGCTATTGTGTAGCCTGCAAGACCCTCAGCAGCGACACGGTCAGCTTTTTTAGCTGATTGTGCGATGCCTCTCTCTTTTAACCAAGCAGTTGCTTTTTCCATATCTCCATCAGACTCAACGAGAGCTTTTTTACAATCCATCATAGGTGCGTCAGTTGCTGAACGCAACTCTTTAACCATTGCTGCCGTAATTTCTGCCATGATTATACTTCCTCTGTTTCTACTGCAGTTTCAACTTCTTCAGTAGGGTTATATTCTTCTTCAACTTGCTTTGATTCTGTCGAACCGCCATTCATTAAAGCTTTACCTTCATTGATAGCTTCTGTCATTTCACGACAAAACAGTTGGATAGAACGGATAGCATCATCATTCCCTGGGATTGGGTAAGTGATAAGGTCTGGGTCACAGTTTGTGTCAAGTGGAGCAACAACCGGAATACCTAAACAACGAGCTTCTAAAACAGCAATGTGCTCTTTTACTGCATCAACAACAAAAAGCATATCCGGAACTTTTTTCATTCCACGGATACCGCCGAAATACTCTTCTAGTTTCTCTTTTTTTCTTGAAAGCATTAAAGCTTCTTTTTTAGTTAAAAGATTGATTTGTCCATTTTCTTGCATCTCAGTAATGATATCAAGTTTACGGAT
>JAUSKV010000053.1 GCA_030646745.1 Sulfurimonas sp.
CGATATTCGGGGGTTCGAATCCCTCCACCCCATCCACAACACTCTTTAAACCCCTATTTATAGGATATAACGCGGAATAGAGCAGTTCGGTAGCTCGACGGGCTCATAACCCGTAGGTCATAGGTTCAAATCCTATTTCCGCAACCAATAACTATCACTTTTTTTTATAAATCACACTCACTTTAAGTTTCCTTTGCAAAATATCTTTCCAACCTATTTCCAACCTAGAGAAAAAATACTTTTATTTTTTTTGAACAAAATCAATCCTTACCCTGCCCTTATTCATTTAAGTATTCTGGCGTTTTATTGTTATGTTTTTTAATTAAGTTATTAAATAATAGAATGCGTGAACACAAATAAGAGGTTTAAATGAAAAAGATTATTACTGCAAGTATGTTATTGGTTATAAGTCTTATGGCTGAAGATATTAAAAAGGTTTATATAGAGGACACGAAAGTTATTGGTGCAGATGCTAAGAAATTTGAAGAGCTTAGTAAATCTCTTAAACAACTACTTATAGAGAGAACAAAAAAAGATAGTTGCTCTAAAATCGTAAAAAATAAAGAAGAAAGTGAATATCAGGTTTGGGTTGAAATTAAATATTTAAGAGTTGGGAAAAAGGATTGTAAAGCATATGGCTATTTTGCCTCTGGTAATAAATGGTTTTGCAATCCAGAAGATGTTGTTTTAGATGTTGAAACTTCTATAAGAATAGCAAAAAATTCATTTCCAAATGGACCAAGTTATAATCATAGAAATGTCAAATTTGATTCTTTAAATAATGTAAATACACAGGTTTTAGAATTAATGGAAGATGATTTTGAAAGTTTTCATATGTGCTACGCAACAGCTAAAAATAGAGGATTTGTTCATAAATAAATTTTAATTTATATAAAAAAAGGATTTGAGATGTTGATTTCTAAGAGGTTGTTTTAAAACAGTAGGATACTCCACAAAGTGGAGTAAGAAGAAAGAAGAGAAGTATTTTATGAGTGATTCCACCAGATACGAACCCGCGTAATTGCCGTATATGCAATACTTATTGCGATTAGAACAACACCACCAACAGGCGCACCGCCAAGCATCATTAAGCCACCGATTAAAGCAATGGCACCAGAAACCAACATATGAACTTTTAAACTCTTACCCGTATTTTGCACTGTAGTAATTTTTTCACCACCAGCACCAACCTCAATTTTTCCCTTGATTGGATACCCGCAATTTACGCAACTGTGAGCGCTATCGCTCACTTGTTTTTGACACTCTGGACATTCTATCATCATTTTAAAACTCCTATTTTTATTTTTTTAAGCATACGCTTTTAAAAATCTCAAAAAACTCTCTTGAGAAACCACTAAACGATTTACTTTTAAGAACTGCTCAACTGCATTAATATTTAAAGCTCTTTTAGTCGTATCAATTCTCATTAATTCAACTAACCGCTCAAATGAAACCAGCTTAATAGTGGATATAGTTTTTAAACCCATCAAAGCATGTCATTCATAAGATTTTTATCGAACTGAAAAATCCCTGGCAACGCACCCCATAAATTATTTTTATTGATAAATTCAAATCTTTTTTCAAAATCATTTTCATCTATGTTTTCCCATTCTGCAAACAAAGTAAATCTTTCGTCAAGAGTCAACATTTTCATCTGGTTATCTAAAATTTGATCATCTTGTTCAAATTCTGCAAATAACAAATCCAAATTTACATGTACAAGATTATTATCTTGTTTGAATTTTTCTTTATCTTTTGCTAGTTTAAACTTTTGACTTAATTTAAACTTTTCTTCTTTTGTCAAATCTTTTTCAGTTTTATATAAATCTTCAAATTTAAGTTCTGCCACTTGCTCAAGTGTCATGTTTATAGTGTCTTTATACTTGATACTGTAAAACTCATGAAGATCTATCTCTGCAAAAGATGAAACTCTCTCTTCTAATTCAACAACAGGCGTATATCCTTTATATAACAAGTTATGCGTTGGTATATAAGTTATGTGCTCAAATCGCTCTCCTAGTCCATCTAAAACATGCTTGCTTAACAAATTAGTCGAACTGCTTTTTTTTGAACGATCAACTGTTTTATCATTCTCATTAAAACCCCTATACTCACGCGAATCTTGGTACCAATATTCACTTTCTGTTTTCTTGATTAGAACATCTTTCGTTTCATCTTCTATGGTTGAGAAGTAAAACCAAACGAACGCTGAACTTGTCAAATCAAGCAACAGAGCCTTATCGTTAGTTGGCAAATATTGTAATCCTGGCATCATAACCCCACCAAATCCGCGTATAAGCGTGTGCAATATTTTTCTTGTTTGCTTATCCATAGTCTCAACAAATGACAGGTACTCATCTAGTGCGTAAACCGTGTAATCTGTTTTTGTCTCTGGTAGTGTTGTATGGTATCTTGCAACCGCAGCCGTAAACGCTGAAAACAAAGGTGTCAAAGCGTCTAAATGCTCCGGTTGATTTGATAAAAACAACTTTGCTTGATTTTTCATTTTAAAAAAATCAGCGATCACAAATGTTTTTTTATTTTTTTTCTGCATTTCCCACGCCATAATCTCCAACGGCTCAACTAAGCTTTCCATGGTTCCAAGAACATCACGATTCGTTTTTTTAGCGGATTTTGGATCCGCTAGTTCCGCTTCTTTAAAAATATCTTTTAGTGCTTTTATAAAAAGTAACCACTTCTGAGCACTCGTCGCACCTTCATAATGAGTTTTTACCAAAATCATTGTTTCGTTAAATTTTCGTTCCGCGCTTGAGCTAAAAAAATCTTTTTTATCGCCTAAAATTCCGTTTAGGTAGTTCATAAAAAATGTTCTGATTGTGCCCTCACTTTCACGCATAACATCCCATAGGTGAGATTTTTCAATGTATGGATTTAAGATAATTGAATTTCTATCATAGCCCCATTTCTCAAAACTTATTTTTATTGAAAGTATCAATGCTCTTTCAT
>JAUSKV010000055.1 GCA_030646745.1 Sulfurimonas sp.
TAAGTGCTTTATCTTCTTGTGCAAGTTTATTTACATCTCCACCGTTTTGAATCAATGCCCCTATTGCAGATGTTTTTTTGCTTTGTTCGTCTTTTTCTTTCATGTTCGTATCTGCCTTCTGGGTTATGTTCTCGTCTAGTGCTTTTGTAAGAGCTTTATCCAGTTTTACGTTTATATCGCTCTCATCTTTTAGTTGTTTATCTAACTTTTTTAAAATATCCATATTTACTGTATGGCTTTTGTCTTCTTTTTTATATTGTGCCAATTCTCCGGCTAAAAGACTTCGCTCTTCTGCTGAAAGCTTGGAAACGTCTCCGTTGGATTGCATTAGTTTGGCTAAGGCTTCTTGCTTCTTTATTTGATTTGTCTTTTTTTCTTCCTCAACTGACAAGCATATTTTTAATGCTTCTTCCGGCAATATTCCTTTTTTAACAGCTTCTTTTATGTGTGCAGTACCAACTTTGTCATCAGATAACATTACAAATTTACTATTTTTGTTAAAAGACTCCCGCAAAGTTATAGTATTGTCAAAATTTTTATCAATTTTTAACGTCGTATTCAATTCTTCATCGAGACTGCTAGGTCGTGTATAATCATCTTTGTTATATCTTACGATACTACTATCATTTGCGTTAGTCTTTACATAACTTTTTTCTATAATTTCAGAGATATTACCATTTCTATAAAGTTCCCCATGTCCAAAAAACTCATTCCTAGTATCCAAATACTCATTACTATCAAGATTGCCGTCTTGATTTTTATCAGCACTTAAAAACTCTCTTTTATAAGCTATATCACCAAACCATCCGCCTACAAACGCTTCTGCTTTATTGTCCAATCGTGTAATTCCGTCTTCTCTTTGAAAAAAGTCATTTTCTCCAAAGTGTAGTTTTAGTTTATCCATTGTGGCATTACTTAAAGAGACTATCGCTAGCTTTCCGCTTACAGGGTCGTTAAATGCGACAAGGTTACTTTTCTCTTTTGTCATATAGCTAACATTAGATGTTATTTCTACTGTAGGATTTGTAACGATTTGCTCATTGCGAAGTTCTTCGTTTGTTCTGTCTATGGTTTCTGAAGACATAGCAGTAAATGCTATGCCCGTTAAAGATATGTTTAATCCCATGTCTATCTACCCATCAGCCTTTTGCATATCCTCTTTGTTCATCTCAAACTGAACACCTGTATTTTTACCTGCCGTTGCAACACTTAACAAATCATCTTGATTTGTTGACATATCTGCCATCGCTACACTTGCCCCTAAAAGCAATGCTAAAAATACCTTCTTCATTTTACACATCCTTGTTTAAAATGCGCAATCTTTTTACATAATAAATTCGCGTTAAAAAATCTTAGCTTTTTAGTGTTGCAAGTATGTTGCAATTTTAGTAGTTTATTTTGTGAGAAAATATGATAAATTTATTATATTTTTAAACTAAATATCTGAGCATTGTTTGTTTGGGTATTAATATATTTTGATGACACATGTAATTTCTCTTTCACTTATCCCTTTTGCACATATATAGTTATTGGTAGAGAGATACTCGGTAGGTATTTTGTATTTATCCATAAATGATTTTAACATTTCACTTTTACTTGTTCTTTTAAGAGTTTTTATTTCATGTTTGCTCATATTTTCTTAAGTACACGAATTGTATCAAGACACTCTGCGGTTATATTGATTAATTAGATATAAAATAGCTTAATTTTTGGTTAATATGTTAAAATTTCACATATTTTTATAAGGTAATTTATGTCATTTGAGAAACTAGGACTTATCAAACCGCTTTTAGGCGCGATAAAAGAGTTGGGTTTTGAACACCCGACTGCAATTCAAAAAAGAGCTATCCCTTTAGTGTTAGCAAAAGAGGATGTTTTTGCCACTGCTCAAACAGGAACCGGCAAAACGGCTGCATTTGGACTTCCACTTCTGCAAAGGCTTAGAAATACGACTGCGGCTGAGGACAGAGTCATCCGAGGCGTTATTTTATCTCCTACTCGTGAACTCTCCATTCAAATTTTTGAAGATATGAAGAGCTACTCAAAACATATGAGTTTAGGGTGTGCGGTTTTAGTCGGCGGAAAAGATTTAGAGTCTCAGCAGAGATTGTTAAAAAAAGGCATTGACATTATTATTGCCACTCCGGGGCGACTTATGGAGCATGTGGAAAAAGGGCTTAATATTTCACAAGTTGAAATTTTTGTAGTCGATGAAGCGGACAGAATGCTTGACATGGGCTTTGCAAAAGAGCTTCGAAAAGTACACCCATTGCTTCCAAAACGACATCAAACTCTTCTTTTTGCCGCTACATACAGTGATAAAGTGAGAAAATTATCAAAACTTCTGCTTACGAAACCTACATTTATAGAGATTTCTAAAAAGAATTCAACAGTCGATACCATCAATCAGATTGCTTACATGGTTGACACTGACAAAAAAGCGGCACTTCTCGCCTATTTGATTGGTTCAAGAAACTATCCGCAGGTTCTGGTATTTACAAGAACCAAAGCAAGTGCCGATGCGCTAGTGATAGAACTTAAAAAAGATGGTTTGAAGTGCGGAATAATCCATGGCGATAAAACGCAGGCAAACAGACAAAAGACTCTTAATGAGTTCAAAGAGGGAATCATTAAGGTTTTGGTTGCAACAGACATTGCTTCAAGAGGTTTAGATATAGAAGAGTTGCCGTTTGTAATCAATTATGAACTTCCTTCCGTTCCTGAGGATTATGTTCACAGAGTTGGGCGAACGGGTAGAGCAGGACGAAATGGCGAGGCTATTTCTCTCCTTGATGTGTATGAAAAGTTTGATATTAAAGATATTGAAAGAGTTATCGGCATGAAAATACCAAAAGAGACGGTTGCAGGTTTTGAGCCAGACCCGACTCTCAGAAGAGCCGATGCTGACGAAGTAAAACTTAAAAATGAGCATAAAAAACCTGAAGTTACCTACCACAAAAGAAATATGAAAAAACCCTCTTCAAACAAAAGAGCGGAAGTTACTAAAAAAACAGATACAAAGAAAACAGATACAAATAAAAAAACAGAGCCAAGAAAAAAAATAGTTACGAATAAAAAAGCTTTTTCTTCAAAAAAAAGTAAAACTTCAAAATAGTTATTTGATGGCATGTGGAAAGATTATAAACTAGAAATCCTCTATCAAGATGCCTATCTTGTCGCTATCAATAAACCGAGTGGGCTTTTGGTTCATAAGTCTATGATAGACAGGCATGAAATATACTTTGCCATGATGATGCTCCGTGACCAGATTTCTCAATATGTTTTCCCTGTCCACCGTTTAGATAAGCCAACCTCGGGCGTGCTCCTTTTCGCCCTTGATAGCGATACTGCAAGGCTTATGTCAGAGCAGTTTGCAAACCACACAATCCAAAAAACTTACTTAGCAGTTGTTCGCGGCTACACAGATGATGATGGCGTTATAGAGCATGCTCTGGTTGAAAAACTGGACAAAATAGCCGATAAAAAAGCGAAAGAGGACAAAGAAGCACAAGAAGCAATTACGCATTACAGACGATTAGCCACAGTTGAACTTCCACATGCTATAGGTCGCTATGAAAACATCCGTTATTCACTGGTAGAGGTGATACCAAAAACGGGGCGAAAACATCAGATACGAAGACACATGAAGCATATCTCTCACCATCTTTTAGGCGATACAAAATATGGACGAGGCGAGCATAATAAATTCATTAGAGAAGTGTATAACTGCAATAGACTGCTTCTGCATGCGAGTAAACTGGAGATAATTCACCCATACAGCCATGAAAGGTTAGAGATAACTGCTCCGATGGATGAGATATTTACATCTCTATTTGAGAAGTTTGGCTGGTGAGGGCATTTGTCGCTACAGTAGATTTATGAAAAACAAACACTCACATACCCGACAACTTTGCTGTCGTCATGGCTAGTATCTGCACATGTTCTGTAATCTAATAGAGTAGAACACATACCAAGTTTTTTCGCACTCATTAGTATGGCTTCGACACCAATCATTCCGCAAGCTTCACAGCCGCTATGAAGTGAATTTATATTTAATTTATCTATTGCTTTTAGACAGAGTTCATCTATTTGATTTGCCTCTTCCAGCGAATAGAAGTGACTTAAATCGGTACTGATTATTACTCCGCAATCCTCTTTCTGGAGTACAAAATCTATGATTTTAGAAATCTCACCTGCGTTGGCGTTTGAGTAAACAAGCTCAACAATCTCTGCATCCTCCATATAATATTTTACAAAAGGAAACTGCACCTCCGTGCTATGTTCATGGTGTGCCGAGCTTAGACATGTAAGATTAAATCTCTCGTTTATTTTTTGAGCCAAATCAGTTGCAGCAGTTATCTCGCCAAAAGGGGTGTCATAACTTTGAAAATTACAAAGACTCACTCCGTCGTAGCCCACTCTATGGGAAGGTCCGATAATAACAAATTTTTTAATGCCCTGTTTTTGCAATATTCTATACGCCACATTCGCCGTATATCCGCTATAAATATATCCGGCATGCGGCACTATTACGGCTCTGCTTTTTATATCGGGCAGGGTAAACTCTTCATTATAAATTGTACTGAAATGTTCGAAAAATCTTTGAATCTCAACCGCTCTGGCTGGGTAAAAACTGCCCGCAACGCTCATGTTTCGTTTCATAGCTAAACTCCTTTTATATTTTTGAAATTATCTTTAATATGCTCAACTTCATAGCGATAAATAGTAGGGTGCTGAGCATATATGGAGGGATTCGCACCCGCTTTCATGCTAAGATGCTCCAAAAATTGCTCAGGATGAGGAAGCTGCTCCCAAACTTGAGGCAAGAAAGTTCCTTGATAGGAGCCATGTTTTAAGATAAGCCCATCGACAAAGGGTCTCACTTTTTTTAGTAAATCATCATAATCTTTATACTCTAAAATTGTCGGCTCACTCAAAACTGAGACTTCAAGTGTTAAATTTCCAAGTTCACGACTGCTTAGCGGAGTAAACCTAGGGTCACCGAATGCCGCTGAAACGGCATTATGCAATACATCATCCAGCAGAGTTCTGTGAGGAATAATAGAACCGATACAGCCGCGTAACTGATTATCATAGTTTAAAGTGACAAACACCGCACCATTGTTATTTAAAAA
>JAUSKV010000057.1 GCA_030646745.1 Sulfurimonas sp.
TCTTCCCCAGCCACTTTCAGATTTGGCAATTCAAACGATAAAAGACCCCTATGTATTTGATTTTTTGACATTTGATAAACCATTTGTTGAGAGAGATATAGAAAATAAACTCATCGATAATATCACAAAATTTTTGCTAGAACTAGGTCGTGGGTTCGCTTATGTTGGAAAGCAATATCACTTAGAAATAGCTGGAATTGATAGATATATCGACCTTCTTTTTTATCATATTGAACTCAAATGTTATGTAGTTATTGAGCTTAAAAATAAAAAGTTTATACCGGAATATGCCGGAAAACTCAATTTTTACATCTCAGCAGTGGATAGTTTACTAAAAAAAGAGAATGATAATCCAACTATTGGGATACTTCTATGTCGTGATAAAAACAACATAGAAGTTGAATTTTCATTGCGAGATATAAATAAACCAATGGGTGTAAGTGAATTTGAATTAACAGAAATATTGCCTGAAAATTTTAAAAGTTCGTTGCCGTCTATTGAAGATTTTGAAGCAGAGTTAAGTGAATTCTTGGAGAGTGATATATGAATTTTCAAAGTATAATTGCACCTTTAAAAAATAGAAAAAGTGAGTTCTATGAAAGATAAAAATTTAGAGCATGAAGAGTTAACTTCCATAGCCTATGAGAGGTTAAAACTAGCATCCATTGCTGTTATGATAAATGCTACCATTCTCAGTTTATTTCTTTATGGACATGTAAATAGCGAGCTTTTACTATTTTGGTATTTTTCTATTCTACCTGTTTCACTCCTTCGTTTTGCATCTTCATTCTATTATCAACGCAACAGAGAAATATTCAGTAATAAAAGATGGAAACAGATTTTTTATGCCCTTTTAGTTATCTCCTCCCTGCTTATCGGTGTCACACCATTTTTCTTTTTTGTGCAAGAGAGTTATCAGCATCAATCGATTTTAATGATAATAATAGCAGGCTTAACCGCCGGTGCCATTAGTAGTCTCTCATCGCTTCTTAGAGCCGTGCAACTCTTTTTGGCTATTGCGCTGGTTCCTCTCATCCTGCAACTCTTTCTTCAAAATACATTGATGCACAACTCATTAGCATTTTTGGTTCTCTTTTATCTGTTGTTATTGCTCTCTATCGCAAAGCAATTTAATGAAAATTATCATGCAATAATAAAATCAAGACAAATGTATGAAGAGAAAAACGAGGAATTGGCAAGGTCGCAGGAGCGTTTTGAAAAAGTCTTTAAACAAGCTCCTCTTGGCATTATGATTTATGATACGGATTTGATTATTCGTGAAGTGAATCAAGAATTTATAAATTTTCTTGAAGCACCGAGAGAATATTTGATAGGATTAAATCTCAATACACTTCCTGACACAAGATTATTAGTATCACTTAAAGCTCCGCTAGATAATGCAGAAGGCTTTTATGAAGGCGAATATACAACCAAACTAAAACGAAAAGATTTATGGATTACCATGAGCACTTCTCCGCTTCGAGATTCAGCACACCATGTTATTGGCGGTATTGGTATAGTTGCAGATATTACACAAAGGATGTTAACTCAATTAAGCTTTGAGCATCAAGCAAGCTATGATATGCTGACTGATATTCCAAATCGTACAACTTTAATAGAGAGAATAAATCAGGAAATTATCCGTTATCAAAGACATGGAGTTATTTTTGGGATAATGTTTTTGGATTTAGACCATTTTAAAAATATTAATGATTCTCTGGGACATGGTATTGGAGATAAACTTCTTATTGAAGCTGCATTAAGATTAAAAAAGGTTGTAAGAGTTGGGGATACTGTTTCTAGAATCGGCGGTGATGAGTTTGTAGTTCTTCTTCCGGATTTGGGGGAGAATGAGAAATTATCCGCAACGGATGCAGAACATGTAGCAGAAAAAATACATGCAATACTGGCAGAACCGTTTGAGATAAATGGACATAAATTAAATATTACATCCAGTATAGGAATATCATTTATAACGAAATCAGATGAGAGTGCGGATGATGTTTTAAAATACGCAGATATTGCCATGTATCAGGCTAAAAAAGCGGGAAGAGATACTACCAGATTTTATAAGCAAAAAATGGATGAGTGGATTAAGAGACGATTAGGTCTTGAAAACGGATTACGCGACGCCATAGAAAATAAAGAGCTGGAGATACACTATCAGCCGATAGTTGAATTTTCTACGAGTAAGCTAATAGGTGCTGAAGCACTTCTCAGATGGAACTCTGAAACTTTCGGAAATGTTTATCCTGATGAGTTTATACCGATTGCCGAAGAGAGCGGACTTATAATCACTATCGGTGAATGGGTACTCCAAAATGCGATAAATCAGTTTGTGTTATGGCAAGAGAGATTTAAAGAGGTGCAGCTAAAAAAAATCGCAGTAAATATTAGTGTTCATCAGTTTGATAACCCGGAATTTCTAAATCAAGTGGATAGAATCTTGAAAAGCAGCGGCATAAAACCGCAAAATCTTGAGTTGGAATTAGTGGAGTCCATCATAGTCAAAGATGTAAAAATAGTACGAGAAAAGATGCAAAAACTAAGAGATTTAGGAGTTGGACTCTCAATAGATGATTTTGGAACAGGATACTCATCGCTCTCTTACCTTAAAAAATTGCCATTTACAACACTTAAAATCGATAAATCGTTTGTACAAGATATCCAATTTAATGCAGACGACAAAGAGCTTATAAGTATAATCTTAACAATAGCCAAAAACTTCAATCTTGATGTAGTAGCTGAGGGTGTTGAAACTGATGAACAATACAAATTTTTAAGTGAAAAAATGTGCGGCTACATGCAAGGATACTACTGTTCAAAACCTATGAATGCTCTATCTTTTACAAATTTACTTGCATCCTCTGAGGGTATGTGTGAAATAGTTTTAAATCAGGATTGAACAGACCCTCAAAAACTAAGTTCAAAAACCGCCCCGTTTTTATTGTTATAAACTTTTATCTTTGCATTAAATTTTTGCGTTAGGATTGTTTTAGCCATAAAAAGCCCAATACCCGTTCCGTTTTGTTTATCGGTTACATAACTCTCAAATATTGACTTAATCGGCTTAATGTTTACCCCACCGCCGTTATCGCTGATGAATATTGTAAAATTATTAGCATGCTGTTTCATTTCTATTTTGATATATCTCTTTTGTATCTCTCGCTCAATCAAGATATCTTTGGCATTGAGTAAGATATTTAAAATAACTTGTGCAAACTCATTGGCATGTCCGGTTAAAAAAACATCTGTTTTTTCACTAAAAATTATCTCGATACCGTTATGTTGCATAGAATCCGCTATAAAATCTACACATCTTTGTATCTCCTCTTGCACGCTAAATTTTTCATTGGTTTTTAGATTTTGAAAAAACTTAGAAAAGGTATTGACTGTTTCTGAGAGATGTTTCAAAATAGTTGTGCTGAGTGAAATTTGCTCCAAAAGTTCCTCTTTTTGGATTTCGCCGTATTTGAGTTTGGCTTCGATATTTGCACTAATGGAACCCAGTTCTGCCAAAGGTTGTCGCCATTGATGGGCTATGTTTCCACTGAGTTCACCGATAGTTGTTTCGCGAAATTTCATCATAGCAAGCCGTTCGTTTTTTATATTCTCTTCTTGGAGAAGACGGATGCGGTAAGCGATAGCAAAAGAGAGAAAGAATATATCCCACATGAGACCAAACGATACAAGGTTAAATGTCCAAATA
>JAUSKV010000065.1 GCA_030646745.1 Sulfurimonas sp.
AAAGATGAGAACCGGTGCATTGAGAGTATTTGTAACATAAATTTCTATGTCGATATAATCTAACGTATAGTAGTGCATGTTTAGGTTTAGGTATGGATTTATCGGCGTAGCCCCATAAAAATAGATTTCACTTTTGTCAAACTCAAATGTCTTATCGCCTCCCGTCACTTTCCCCTCATGTATAGTTACCATGCCTAAAACTTTCAACTCCGATTTAGGCTCTTCAAAGAGCATTATATCGGGAGTAAAAAGAAGATCTATCTCCCTTGCTTTATAACGGATTGGCTGAGATGAATCTATATGAATATTTACAAAACGATTATGCTTTTTTCTGTTTTTCATCTCTTGTATAACGATAATATCACTGTCTAAAACAGCATAATCACTCTGTGGCACATAGGTAATTAAGCCATCAAGCAGTGTAAGGTTTCCCTCTATTCTTTGGGCTTTATCCGCATCAAAGTCTGCTCTTATCTCGCCTTTGAGTGTAACATTTCCCTCGTTGCCCTCATACATAAACTTTTCACTCTTCAGGTTTAAATTTCCTCGCATGTCAGCCGGATTCAAAATCCCACTCAAAAGCAAATTATCATAAATCCAAAACTCTTTAAAATGTATATTATCGTTCATATCAAAGAGAAGTTTTGATGGCTTTTTTGAATAAACTTTATGGTTCATAAACTCAAAGCGATAGCTATCTATGGTTATCTCTCTGTCCACACTGCTCAGTTTTACAAAAATATCTTTTACGCCATAAGTCGTCTCAGAGTCTAATTTTATAATATTCCATGGCATGTAGATGTTGCCGTTTACACTGATTTTGTCCGCAAAATGCATGGTGACATCAAAATTCACTTCGCCGTCATAAAATCTATGATCATTCTCCGAGCCAAGATTAAAATCATGAAGTACTCTTTTTAAAGAGGGGAGTTTTGCCGAGAGTTTTATATTTGCATCTCCATCTTTGGAAAGATTACCACTGATAGTAAAGTTACTTGAACTAAAATTTCCCCCGCCGCTTAAAGCTTCACCTTTTTTTTGAAGAGTTGCATGGAGCAGATTTGTATCAATATTCAGTATTTGCGACTCATAATCATCATATAAAACAAGCGATATTTGTGAGAACTGCTTCATGTTATAACTCTTAAAAAGCTCACTTTTTGGTTTTGGAGACATCTCCACCTGATAGAGAGAGCTCTTTTTATCCATCTCAAATACTATCTTTTCTTTGCCGTAAAGCCCTTCACTCTGAACAGTTCCAGAGAGAGACAAGGGAGAAGTTTTTAGAATTGCATCGCCCTCAAATGAGAGTACATTTTTTTTAAATATCTCCGGGAGATTCTCTAAAAAGGAGAGGGAGAGTTTCTCCCCCTTTGCATGAATAAGAAAATTCTTATAATCTTTTGAGAGAAAATTCAATTTTAGTTTCTGCGTATCCATATTTGCCACCATGCTCTGCGTATCTCCGGCTGCTTCAGCACTGAAATTTTCAAATGGTAAAGTTATAGGATGTTTTTTGAGCTTTGCATCCAACTTAGTGTAAAAAGCTCCATTTTCATCAAAGAGTGCACTCTGATTTAACATAGCTTCATATTCGCCATAAGAGAGTAAATAAGTCGCATTTGCGCTAAAGTAGCCATCCTCTATAAAATAGGTAAGGTTTAAATCCCCATGCTTAATGCTCAGGTTTTCGTCTGATTTAACTCTCAAATCCAACCCTTTTGTAGTGGCATTTATTCTCTGCAGAGTGGCATCAAGTTTTACATCTAAAAATTTTGGAACACCCTTAAAAACAGCAAGATACTCTTTTAAAAAGTTTGAGCTAAGCTCAAGAGTTGCATCACCTTTTAACGCATTGGAGCTGATTTCTCCCTCTTTTATTACTATATTTGCAAAAGAGGATTTTAAACTCAGTGCCACCTTTTGAGCATCAAACCCATTGTTATAGCGAACCTCTTGTGTCTCTAAATCAAAGTAATAGCTATTGCTGCCAACTATTAACTCGACATTTTTGAGCTTTAGCTTTGACAGAGTAAAAGGTAGAATCGGAATCTTATTAATATCAGAAGATAGGAGTTTGTCCAAATTAAGAGAGAGACCCTCAACATTAATATCTGAGAATATCGGAACATGTGTAAAAAGCATTAGAAAATTATAATTGACCTCAACTTTTTCAATTGTAACTGAGTCGCCATATTTCAAATCATACACACTTACTCCGCCAAAAAGTGAACCTTGAACTTTAGAATACTCAACTCCGAACTCTTTTAAATATTTCTCTGCCAAAAATGGAAGTAACTTCTCAGTTGTCAATAAAAATCCGATAATAGCTAGGAGTGTTATGAAGAGTAGGATTATATTTCTAAAAAACAGATA
Source organism: Sulfurimonas sp. (assembly GCA_030646745.1). Lineage (GTDB taxonomy): Bacteria > Campylobacterota > Campylobacteria > Campylobacterales > Sulfurimonadaceae > Sulfurimonas. The sequence goes on from JAUSKV010000065.1 coordinate 2,377, forward strand.
GGTTTTCTGAATCAAAATAGCTCTCCCACATGAAAATGGAGTGCATATCGCTCCGCCGGATGTGCCATGTCAAAACCAAAATCAATCGCAACCGACCCGATTGGAGTCATGTAACGGATACCGGCTCCGGCGCTAAAATAACCCTTGTTGTAATCCGGAACCTCTTTTTCGCCTATATAGGTATTGTCGTTAAATACAACACCTTTAAAATCTCCATACACCTGAAACCTGTATTCAATAGTTGTATCTAAAATAGAGTCCGAACCTATTGATTCGCCCGAACTGCTTGTTGGACTTAGCTTGCGATAGCCATAGGCACGGTTACTGTTCATTCCACCGCCATAAAAAAGATAAGATTCAGGAATATTCCCCTGATAAAGATGCAGAGAACCAAAGGTGGCTTTGAGTGCAAGGATAGAGGAGTTAAGGGGTAAAATATATCCGCCGGTGAGCTTAAATTTATAGTATGAGGCATCGGAGATATCCGACATCCATGAACCTGCAATTTCAGAGTTAAAGAAATAACCATGGCTAGGATCTAAAATTTTATCTCTTACATCATATCCCCACTCCAATTTTGGCGATAATACAAACAAGATCCCCTCTGGAAACAACAACGTGTCACTGCTTTCGTAGGTGTTAGAGCTGTCAAAAAGGAGGCTCTCTTTAAAGGTGTGCGGGCTTTCTCTCTGCTTAAGATAGAGAGTGCCAAATGTTCTGCTCTCTTTGTAGCCGATAAAATTTTCATTCTCAAACCCTAACTCAGCACCGGTAGAACTTCGATTTTCTATCGGCATATCAAAGTTTGTTTTGATTGTCTGTTTAATCTCTGTGACTCTTGTAGTTAAGCCTGCTGTTTTTAAATTTCCATATAAATTTCTATGATTCACGCCTAGGGATACCATGGCACCCTCATCACTGCTCGCTCCGACTCCGGCTTGGAAGCGAACAGGCTTCTCATTTTCACTCACAATTATCGTAGTTTTTACGCTATTGTTTTCATCTACTGCCGTATCAATAATTACCTTTGATATTCCCTCATAACGATAAAGGCTCTCATAACTTTTGGTAATTTCAATGGGTGAAAATGACTCCTTTTCTTTAATATAGAGAAGTGATTTTATGATTTTTGCATCAATATTTTCGGATGGAGTAATGACAATGTTACCAAAAAAACATGGCTCATTTTTAACAGCCTTATAGACCAAATAAGCACTATTTGTCTCTATATCAATCCACGCCTTGGCATCAAACCCTGCACTGCAGTAGCTGTTATTTTCATACATGCGTTTAATATCTGCTTTACTTTGTGTGAATTTACTAGAATCAAACACCTCCCCTTTTGTAAAAGGGATATTTTTACTAATATCCAACTCTGATATTTTCGCAATATCCGCAACTGTAACGGGTGCTTCTTCGCTAATTTCAATAACAACGGAGTCATCTCGCATCGCATGTGTAACTATTGTATGAAAATAGCCTCTGCTTCTGTAATAATCTTTAATGGCTTGGGCTAATAACGGCACCTTTTTTGATTCGACTGTCGGTTGCTCTTTGTAAAACTCATAAAAGAAGGGTTTGTAGAGGCTGATAGAGTTATACAAATCTCTCTCAGAAATTTGTTGGTTACCTTGGAAAAAAAGCGGTAATGTTTTAGCAAGAAGAAGTGGCGGACAAAAGATAAGAAATATAAACTTTTTGTTCACCACTGCCCTTTTTATACTTCAGAACAGAATTATTATACATAAATATCTAAAGCTTCTTTAGAATCTACCTTTGGAGTAACCTCTTTTATTTGAGTAGCTTTAAAATTTTCCGCATTTTTCAACGCTTCATTCGTACTTTTTGGGAGTTCCGCATCACCTTTTAGAGCAACAACATCAGGTTTTCCGATTTGAACCTGATTAGAATAAGGTGATTGAAATAAGTAGCGAGTAATTTCCATAATATCCTCCTCTTCGTTTGCAAAAATTATAGCACATAAATAAAAAGCAAAATTTAAAATTTAAAATTAATAACCCGAATAAATCTCGAAAAATAAAATTTTACTAAAGAAACATTTTCGCTTTGCGAAAAGCGCTTCACTTGTTTTCGTAGCTTTAGGGGGTTGTAGGGACATTTGTCCCTGCCACTAAAACGGACGCGTTCGTTTTAGTGCATAACATCAGATAGTTACTTTCTATTTGAAACCGGAGCCAACTCGCCGACTATTCCATCAAGAATAGTGAAAAGTTTTTCGCTCTCTGCTTCCATTTCTTTAAAATTATTGATAATTGTTTCTTCGTTTTCAGGACTCATAGCAACACCCTTTTTAACAAACTCCGCATTCTTAAGTACGCTATTGTGGACTTTAGCATGGGGAACATCAATAAGCTTATAGCCGTTTGTGTGTCCATAATGCTCTTTACCGATACCAAGGTACCATTTACCTAAGCGACAGTTTGTATGGTTAGAGAATTCTGCTTCCATGCTCTCTGAAAGAATTACCGAATAAGCATTTGATTTAAATAGGATATGGTCAATTTTTACTAAAACCATAAAGAGTGAGTTGCGGATGTAACTTGCATAATCAGCAGAATCTTGAGCATTCACTTGGAAACCATCAAGCGTACCGGCAAACTCTTCAACCGTATGCGTCGCATCTTTGGCAATATTTGCCATCTCTTCAGAGTTTTGCTGAATGTCTCGCGTCTCTTGCTGAAGCGTTGAAATAGTTATAGAAATCTCTTGAGTTGCCTTTTGTGTTCGCTCTGCCAGTTTTCTAACCTCATCGGCTACGACCGCAAACCCTCTTCCATGTTCTCCTGCCCTTGCAGCTTCAATCGCAGCATTGAGCGCCAATAGATTTGTCTGCTCCGCAATATCTTTAATAAGACCTGCAATAGTAGATATCTCATTGGAACGCTCTGAGAGTGAGTTTATATTATTATGCGTTGCGTCAATTTTTTCTATCAAATCACCAAAAAGATTCTGAACATTTTCCATAGAATCAATGCTTCTTCTTGCCTCTTCTGAGGTGCTTTGAGACATTTTAGATATTTTCTCTACCTCTTGCGAGTTATTGATTAAGTTATTTTGAATGATTTGCAAGCCATGTGCAATTCCTCCGCCTAAATCATGAAGTTTTTGAGTAAATCTGCCATGCATTTGAAGCTTATAACCCTTTTCAATTTCTATTACGGATGTATTTATAAACTCAACTGCACTGCTCAGTGTAGGATTTAGATTATCACTTTTTGCATGATACGAGGTACTCTTGTTATCTCCTGCTGAATCAACAGCTTTCCTAATCTCGCATATGAAAAATGTAAATTGTGAAAGAAGTGAATTAAATTCAATAGAGAGCTGTTTTATTTCTCCCTCACCCATAACTGAAGCAACTGTTTCAAAGTCTCCACCGGAAGCTTTGGATATTGTTTTTGTTAGATTCTCAATTGAATGTTTAACTATCATCAGCTGTGAACGAAGATAGAGAGCCAATGAAATATGAACTATCGTAAATACTACAACAAGAATAGAAAAACCAAGAAAAAAGGTCTCAATTGCAAAACCTAAAACGAAGATTATAAGTTGCCAGAGATTAGAGAGTGCAACATTTTGAAGGGTCGAAGAGTTCATAAGAAGTCCTTTTAAGATTAATTCTTTAACATAAAAAATAATTAAGATTTGTATCTTACCTTTTGATAGAAGAGATGTCAATAGTACATTGTTAACATGTGCAGTCTGTGGTTTCAATCAAAAAATGATACAATTTACCTACAAATTACTTAAATGGATACTTATGGAACACTTTAGATTTTCTTTGATTTTTTCTGCTGTAGCACTTGCATGTGCCGGTTGGTGGGGATATAGCAGTGGCGGAGTAGCCTTGGCGCTTAGCATGATTTGGTTGGCTCTGATTTTGGCAGTAATGGAAGCTTCACTCTCCTTTGATAATGCAGTTGTGAATGCTTCAATTTTAAAAACATGGGACAAATATTGGAGAACACTTTTTTTGACTGTCGGTATGTTAGTCGCAGTTTTTGGGATGCGACTCCTTTTTCCTATCGTTATAGTAGCGCAAACAGCTGATTTAGGTATGCTAGAAGTTTGGAATCTTGCTATCAACAATCCTCAAGAGTACTCTTTAAAATTAACCTCACACCATGCAGAGGTATCTGCTTTTGGAAGCATGTTTTTAATGCTTGTCTTTCTTAATTTTCTTTTGGATGAAGAGAAAGAGCTCCACTGGCTAGGCGTGATTGAACAAAAATTAGGACTGCTTGGAAAAATAAATGCAATCTCAATTTTTGTAGCGCTCTCAGTTCTCATGGCTTCCTTAACATTAGTGGATGAAGCAAATAAATTTGTTGTTTTGACAGCCGGTATTTGGGGCATTCTTGTCTATTTAGGCGTAGATTTAATTGGGCAAATATTAGAGACAGAGGAAGAAGAGAGTCCTGACATCGGAAGCATGGTTAAAAAGGGAAGTATCGGTGGATTTCTCTATTTGGAGGTTTTAGACGCTTCATTCTCTTTTGACGGTGTAATCGGAGCTTTTGCCATTACAAAAGATATTGTTGTAATCATGATAGGGCTAGGAATAGGAGCTATGTTTGTACGTTCTATGACTATTTATCTTGTAGAAAAAGGCACTTTAGACGGCTATGTATATCTCGAACATGGTGCGCACTATGCCATAGGTGCTCTGTCTCTCATCATGCTTTTGAGCATAAAATTTCACATTCCGGAAGTTGTAACAGGACTTATAGGGATAGTTCTTATAGCCATATCGGTTTGGTCTTCAGTTAAATATAACAAATTCATAAAATAGATTCAACTAATGAATAGTATTACAAAAAGAAAGATATCAAAAATCTTAATTGCCAATCGCGGTGAAATAGCACTAAGAGTTATTCGTGCCTGCAAAGAGATGGACATAGTAAGTGTGGCTATTTTTTCTGAAGTGGATGTTGAAGGCGTCTGGATAAAAAAAGCGGATGAGTGTTATCCGATGATGGGCGACCCGATGCAGGCCTATTTAAACTATGACCCGATTATAGCATTAGCAAAAAAAGCTTCATGTGATGCTATCCACCCCGGTTATGGATTTTTGTCTGAAAATGCAGAGTTTGCACAAGCATGTGAAGATAACGGAATTATTTTTATCGGACCAAAACCTGAACACATCGCACTGTTTGGCGATAAAATGGCTTCAAAAATTGCTATGAAGAGGGTTGGAGTTCCTATTTTGGAGGGAACAGACGAGCCTATTACTAACAAAAAAGAGGCTGCTAAGATAGCAGGCGAGATAGGTTTTCCGGTGATTCTCAAAGCTGCTTTTGGCGGTGGCGGAAGAGGCATGAGAATCGTCAGAAAAGCAGATGAGTTTGAGGGGCTGTTCGACTCTGCGACGCAAGAGGCTATCAAATATTTTAAAAAAGGTGAGATGTTTATAGAAAAATATGTAGAAAACTCAAGACATATAGAAGTGCAAATCATCGCCGACCAACATGGGAATGTTCTGCATTTGGGCGAAAGAGATTGCTCGATTCAGCGAAGACATCAAAAAGTCATAGAGATTGCACCATCGCCTAGGCTTAGCAGCGAAGTGAGAAAAGAGTTGCTAAGAATATCCACAAAAGCGATGTTCAAGCTGGGCTATGAGAGTGTCGGCACGATTGAATTCTTAGTGGATGACAACGATAACATCTTTTTTATAGAAGTAAATACAAGGGTTCAAGTAGAACATCCCGTAACCGAACTTATAAGCGGAATCGACATTGTTCAGGAAATGATTGAAATAGCCGAAGGAGAAAAACTGAAGTTTCTGCAAGAGGAGATACAGTTCCGCGGTTATGCAATAGAGTTTAGGATAAATGCCGAAAATCCGAATAATAACTTTATGCCATCCTCAGGAACTATTACAAGCTACCTAACTCCTGGAGGTCCAGGGGTTAGGCTTGACACAAGTGCTTATGCAGGTTATACAATGCCGACAAATTATGATTCAATGCTCGGCAAGCTGATAGTTTGGGCGATGGATTGGGAAGGGGCTGTAAAAAAAGCAAAAAGAGCTTTGGATGAGTACTACATAGATGGATTCCCGACAAACATAATACTCCATAGGGAGATAGTAAAAGACAAAGATTTTATAGACGGTTATTTAACCACTAACTATCTGGACAAAAAAGTTGAGTTGTTCAATCTTAACAGTGAAAAATCTGCAAAAGAGGAAGAAGAGAGAATGTCTGCTCTTATGAATTTTATAGAAAGATTAAAATTAAACTAGGTTATTACTAGATTCTAACATCTGATGCTAAGCACTAAATCGACCACGTGTGTTCTGTGCCATGTAAAAGCGCACAGAATGAGTCCGTTTTAGTGGCTGCTGCTAAAGTTCCTACAACCCTGAAGCTACGAAAACAAGCGAAGTAAAACTTCTTTTTCGAGAATTACAGGGTGTTAATGAAATCAATTTGTAAATATATGTTTCAA
>JAUSKV010000068.1 GCA_030646745.1 Sulfurimonas sp.
AATAAAATATTTTTAATAATTTCCGCGTTTATCGTAGCAACCAGCGGGTATGCTCACGGTATTTCAAGTGCGGACATGCAGACAATGATTGAAGGTAGCAACTTTCAATATATATGGCTTGGAGCTTCTCATATGCTCACTGGGTATGACCATCTCCTCTTTTTATTTGGTGTTATCTTTTTTTTAACATCTTTCAATGATATTGTTAAATTTGTTACAATTTTTACAATTGGACATTCGATTACGCTCATTTTTGCAACTTTTATGGGCATCACTGCAAATTATTGGTTAGTCGATGCGGTGATTGCCATAAGCGTCATTTACAAGGCATTTGATAACAACAAAGGGTTTCAAAACTATTTGGAGATAAAAGCACCTCCGCTTTTATGGATGGTTCTCATTTTTGGACTTATTCATGGCTTTGGTCTCTCCACTCATTTGCAAAAACTCCCTCTCGGTGAGCAAAATAGTGACATGTTGCTACGAATACTCTCTTTTAACCTTGGAGTGGAGATAGGGCAAATTCTTGCCTTAGCCATGATGTTAGTTTTACTCAATATTTGGCGAAAAACAAAATCTTTTTCACGATTAAGCAAAGTGGCAAATCACGCTTTAATGTTTGCCGGATTTATGCTTTTGCTGATGCAATTGCACGGCTATTTACACAATGCAAATCAAGAAGAGTTTGGATTTAACACAGATGAGCACTTTCATATTCACCAAGATATGCAAGGAACAAATAATCAGTTACCTAAAAGTGAACATGATAAATTATAAAAGGAAAAAATATGAAAAATAAGATTAAGAACATAGTAGTTGCAGGAATTTTGTGTTTTGGAGTGGCTGGATTAGCCCATGGCGGTGCAAGCAGCGGAGGTCATAGTCACAATGTTCCAAAAGAGATACTTTCAGAAGAGCGAATCATAGAAGTATCACAAAAGTACATAGTAGAAGTGTTAGTTAAAAATCAAAAAGTAGATTCTAGTTGGAAAAACAGTACCTATTTAAATGCAAAGAAGCAAAATTTCAATAATAATTTGGAATGGGTTGTTAAATTTCAGAACTTGAATATAAAAGACTCTGACAAACAATCACTCTTTATCTTTGTCGATTTATATGGCACGGTCAGTGCTGCGAATTATAGCGGAAAGTAAAAAGCTATCGGTCATCTTTAAGTGACCGATATTTCCAATAAATAAGGAAAAAACATGATATATTTTATTACGAAAGTGTTTTTATCTGCACTCATTATCGTAGCAATTGCAGAAATATCCAAACGAAATTCATTTATTGGTGCTATTCTCGCGTCATTGCCACTCATCTCAATCATTGCAATGATATGGATATATGCAGAGACAAGAGATATTGAAAAAATATCACAACTCTCAACATCCATTTTTTGGCTTGTCATTCCTTCATTGGCACTGTTTATTACATTACCAATTCTATTAAACAGGGGAATGAACTTTTATTTTAGTCTAGGAGTATCAGCTTTTTTGACGATTATGGCGTATTTTGTGATGATAGTAATTTTGCTTAAAATAGGAGTAAAATAAACTTCTAAAATCAAGAGAGTTTTATTCGCCCTCTTGTGCCTGCTTCATCAATACCTCTAAAATATTAGTCATGGTGAGTATTCCTTCAAGCTCGTTATTATCGATAACGAGAACTCTTTTGATACTTTGATTTACCATCATCTGCGCAGCATATTTTACATTCAGTTCTTTGGAAATCTGAATTGCCGGCTTTGAACAGATGTCATAAACATTGAGCATGTCTATATCCCCGTCTTCTGCAACAATAGATTGGAGGATATTTTTAAATGTCATAATGCCATAAGCATCTGAAGGGCTAAGCTTTTCAACTATAAGCGATTTTACCTTTGTTTCTCTCATTTTATTGAGCGCCTCACGAACACTTGCCATAGGCGAAATAGTAGTAAGGTTTGTTTTTGTCATGATGTCGGCTACGAGCATGTTATATCCTTTGAATGGTTTGTTCAATCTCTTTTTCGAACTTGTGAATCTCTTCAATATCCAGACCGATTACATGAGATATCGGAAGGGTAAACGCCATGTTGAATTCATTTTTACTGCTAAAATCAATCTCATTTTTCAATGCTTTTAGAACAGCCATCGAAAGGCGCTTTGGAAGTATGAATAACAACGCCGATACATTCTCTTCAAGAGTTAATCCGAAAAATATTTTTTTCTCTTTTAACCCGATACTTCGGCCTTCTAAGATAGTCACCCCTCCCGCTCCGGCTTTTTTAGCAACATCTATAGCTTTTTCTTCATCATTTTTAGAAACAATGGCAATCAGTGCGATAAAAGTCATATTTTACTCCTTTGGTGTGATTTTATTAAGTTGTTTTTGAGCGTAAATTCCATATCCCATGACAGTAAGCATTGGAAACAGTGAGGCAAAAGCAATAAGTCCAAATCCATCTATCATAGGATTCCTTCCGTCAATATTCGATGCTAATCCTAATCCAAGCGCCGCCACAAGAGGGACGGTAACAGTAGAGGTTGTCACTCCGCCGCTATCATACGCTATGGGGATGATATAGCGTGGTGCCAAATAGGTAAAAATAACAACAAAAAGATAACCTACAATAATATAGTAGTGAATAGGGTCGCCGCTGACAATTCGATAGGACCCAAGAGCAATTCCAACTCCGACTCCAAGCGCTACGCTCAAGCGGAGAATTTTTTCATTGACAAGACCTTTGCTCACCTCTTGAGCCTTAATTGCGATTGCAATAAGCGCCGGTTCTGCCATCGTCGTAGCAAATCCTATCATAAATCCAAAAAGATAAATAAGCGAATGGTTGTTCGTCTGCGTCAATGAAACGGCCAAACTCTCTCCAATAGGAAAAAGTCCCATTTCCAGCCCGATGATGAATGAATAGAGACCAATTACGACCAAAGCAATGCCCAGAATGGTTTGTCGAAGACGGGGAATCGGTTTTTTGATGATGAGAAGC
>JAUSKV010000082.1 GCA_030646745.1 Sulfurimonas sp.
TTCTGGCATTTATAGGCTGAATAGGTCTGTTGTTTTCATGATGCACCGTATGTAAAAACTCTTCAACTTGAGCCGCAGAGATTGTTGCATACTTTTTAAGAACAAGCCATCTTACACCCTCGCTGCATGGAGGAGTAGTAAGAGAACCGCTAAATCTGTAATAATCCCTATTTTGCGGTAAAAATTCATTTATCTCTTTTGCCGAAATTACTAATGGAGCCGTTTTATCAGCCTCTTTTGGCATGACCTCCCATGTTTTTTTAATAAGTCCATTTGCAGCTCCACTTTCAAACATCAACGCAACAACCGCCAATTCGCCATCTTTGGATGCATGTACAAAGTGTGCTTCAAGTGGAAAACTTTGACCTTCTATTTGATTTTCACTTGGAGTGTGGAAATGAAACTGCTTAAGTGTAAACTCTATCCCGTCAACATTTATACTGCTTCCGTCTTCTATGTTTACTTGTATAGTGTGACCGTTATTTACCACCTCTTTTGAAGCTGTCGTGTAATTAAATTTTATCTTTTGCGAATCACTTGTGCATGCAAGGACTTTTTTATCTATGTTGATTGGAGACTGAGATTTACCCAACTTACACATGCTATATTCTGGAGCCAAATCACCCCAATGTTCTGCACCTTCATGCCCTGTATAACCCCAATGCGTACCATGCCCGTCTGCTAAAAGTGTGACACTTAAAAGAGTGGCAAGTAAACCGCTTACTAATATTTTTCTTAATTTCATGTATAAACCTTTCTATTAAATTTAAGCTTTGTAATTCTCGAAAAACAAAGTTTTTTGCAGCTTCAGGGGGTTGTAGGGACATTTGTCCCTGCCACTAAAACGGACTTCTAAAGAAACATCGCTTCGCGAGCGATTCTCTTGTTTTGTTCGTTTTAGTGCGTAACATCAAATTATAACTAAATTTTATTCAGATATAAAACCGAATTTCCACTAAAATTGTAGTAAATACCAAGCGAATTTTTTCTTGATACGAAAACGCCTCTTCCATTGAATTTTCTTGAATTTCTAAATATTTCACTCAATATTTGAGTATCAAAACCGCTTCCCTCATCTGTGATTTGAGTAATTATATAGGTTGATGCGTTATCTTCTATTTTATCAATCTTTACAAAGATTTTTTTAGTAGATACTTTTTCCATCTCTAGCAATGTATCAAAATATTTATCCTCTTCAATAAGTGTATGTTTTACCGCATTACTTATGCCTAAGTTGCCATGCTCATAAGCATTCATAAAAAGCTCTGTAAAGACCAATCCTGCATTATATGAAACACTTTCTTCATCAGTTAAACTCTCCCACTCTTTAGCATACCACTCATTTGCCATATCTACATCTTCAAGCGAGCTATTAAAGCTTCTCTCTACTATCAAACTCTTAGAAAAATTCAACTTATTAATAAAAATCAGAGTAGTATCATCTTCAAAAACATCTGTTTTTTCGAAAATTCTATTTTTAAAATCTTCTCTTGTAAAAGAGTTTTTAAAATCATCCTCTATAAAGTTGGCATACAATTTTTCTTCAAAATAGGTACTGCTTTCAATAAGTCCATCACTATAAAAAAGAAATTTTGAGATGCCGACAGTATCATAGGATGAAATTTCAAAGTTTGCGTGATATTTACTCAGAGGTGAATTATTTGATTTTAATTTAACTACCTCATTCTGCCCGTCCAGCATCAAAGTAGCCGGCATTGCAAATTTTGCATAATTCATTCTGTTTTTAAAACTATCCAAAACTATAAAATCAATCGCTAAAACTTCTTCTTCTAGTAAAATAGGTTTAATATACTCTATAGATTCATGAATCAATCTCTTTAAATCAAAGCTGTTATCGGCTTTCATTTTGTCTATAATGTGATTAATATAAGAAGTCATTAACATGGATGTCAATGAAGCAGAAAGACCTTTTCCCATGCCATCCACCACTAAATAAAATTCTCTGCTTTCATCTATTTTACGGACGCTGTAAGCATCTCCGCTCATAACATCTAGCGGTTTATATAAAAAGTCTATTAATGAAATATTATTCTCATCAATACAATTCATCTGATAATAAAAATCATTTCTGAGTATATTTAACTCTTTTGCAAAAGCTGAATCTTCTTGGAAGGAGCTGTATTTTTCTTTATCCTGCAACTCTTTATTTTTTCTATCTTCTTCATCTTTTATATATTTATTTGCCAATAGAATTTTAGAATTTTTTATAATTGCTTCTAAAATTTTATAATCAACAATAGGTTTTTTTATGCAGCTGCTTATATTAGTATTTAACGCATCCATAACTACTTCTACACTTTGAACTTGCGAAACTAATGCAATCGGAATATCATGATTTTCTTCTCTGATTTTCTTTGCCAAATTCAGACCGTTTGAAACAGGCATATCATATGCAATTATAATAATATCAATCCTGTTTTCAATAAATTTTTTATACCCATCTTCGCAACTTTCAGCAAAAATAATTTTATCAACAACATCTTCAAAAATTTCGCTATAAAGTGGTTGCTGCTCTATATCACTCTCAACACACAAAATCGTTAAGGAGTGCAGAAAATCTAAAAAAAACGTATCCATACCAATACCTTTACCCATCAAACGCACAACCTACTACGCTTCATATTATTTCTGCTCTTACTCTTTTGTTTCATTAAATAAATCCTTATGTCTTAAATAATATCTAAAATTGACTTAGATTTTTTCATACCATTGCCCCTTTTTTATATTTTTACATGTAACACCAAATCCTCTCCTTTATAAAATTCACACTATAATTAGCAAAAAGTGAGTAGAGTTGAGTAAAGATTATGACCTTATTGTTATAGGTTCCGGTGCTGCCGGAATGATGTCTGCGATAGTTTCTGCCAGAGCCGGTAGAAAAGTTCTTCTTTTAGAAAAGTTGCCTCAAATTGCCTCGAAGCTAAAAGCAACCGGCGGAGGTCGTTGCAACCTTACAAATACGCTCTCAAAGGAAGAGTTTATGGCTTGTTTCGGGCGCGACGGCAGATTTATGCAAGATGCACTTGCGGTGTTTGATTCTAAGGTTTTGATAGAGTTTTTCAGAGAAATCGGTGTGGAAACCCATGCACCCGACGGATTTAGAATTTTTCCCACTTCACACAATGCATCGACCATAATTTCAGCACTAGCAGACGAGATGCAGAGAGTGGGTATTGAGACGGTATGTTCTCAAAAAGTTGAAGAGATATTAAAAAATAGCAACCAAATCACAGGCGTAAAAACTGCCACGGGGTCGTTTTATGCGCCAAATATCATAGTAGCAACCGGAGGATTGGGTTATCCTACTTTAGGTGCTGAGGGAGACGGCTACCATTTAGCAAAAGAACTTGGGCACAAAATAACTGAGCTTCACCCCGCTATGATGCCTCTAAAAGTAAAAGAAACCTTTGTGAAAAATTGCCGTGCCGATACCATCGCTAAAGTTGAGATTAAAGTTAATTTGCCAAAACATAAAAAACTTCATGCTGTAGGTGATTTGATTTTTACAAACAACGGTATTCGAGGTCCTGTGGTTTTGGACTTTGCAAGAGAAATTACCCCGTTACTAGAAAAATACGGTGAGGTTCCACTCCTTTTGAATCTCACAAAAGGGATGAATGAGGAGCAGATTTTAACGCATTTAAAAAATGAAATTACAAAAAATCCACATCTTGAGATAGTCGAATTCGTATCAACACTGCTTCCACATGCCATCTCCACTGAGCTTTGTTTGCTCTGTAATATAAATCCGCATGCCAAATACAAAGAGATAGAGGGTGCAAAAAAAGCAAAATTAGTGCAACTTTTAGCATGGATGCCACTCACAGTTACTGGGCATGACGGCTTTAAAATGGCTATGATAACACGCGGGGGAGTCAATCTAAAAGAGATAAATCCAAAAACCATGCAGAGCAAAATCGTGAACGGTTTATACTTTTGCGGAGAGGTTATGAACCTTGACGGTCCTTGCGGAGGCTATAACTTGCAATGGTCATTTGCCAGTGGAGCTTTAGCGGGGGAGCTTAAAAGCTAAACTTCCTGTTTTTATAAAAAATACCTGATAGAAGCAAATCCGTAAGCGCCCACTTCTTCAACTATTTTCACATGCCGATTTTCAACGATACCGCCAAGAGCAAAAACTTTTATCTTGCATTTTTTAAGCAGCTCTTTCAAATCTTCAATTCCCTTTGGTTCGCCCTTGTCAGGTGAAACAAAAATTGGGCTGTATGTCACAGCATCTGCACCCAAACTTTCAGCTTTTAAAACTTCTTCATGCGTATGCGTACTGATAATAACTTCAAGCCCAAGTTCTTTGGCATGTGGAAGCTCTTCAAACTGCGTTGATGTAAGATGAACGCCCGTTGCAGCGAGCTTATGTGCAAGTTCTACATGCCGATGGATAAAACTTTTCATGCCATCAAACTTTAAGCAAACTTTCATAAAATGCTCTGCCTGTGTCTCATAATGAGGCGTTGTTTTATCCCTGTACAGAACATATTCCGGCATGTGGATTTGAAGTTGTTCTTCACAAAATTCGCTTGAAGTTATAAAATATTTTTTCAACGGAGTTATCTGTAAAGTGGGTTTTTAAAATCAACTCTTTGTGCATCTACACCTTTGGCATAGCGCTCTGCCATTGCCTTAACATGGTATTCTAAACGGTTCAGCAAATAAAGTGCATCGCCTGAGTATTTTGACTTTGACTCTTCTATATAACTTTGTAAAAACTCCAATTTTTGAAGTTCATCATCCAACACAATAGAATCAATAATCTCTTTAATTGCCTCATATTCACCTCCACATGCCGACAAAAAATCATACGACAAATCCATAGTTCTGAGATTTTCCAATGCCTTTGAAAACGCAAAATGATTATAGAGCATACAACCCACAAAATACTCTATATCCGAGCTTTCAAACTCCGAGTATTGGTTCTCCACATGAGCAAAATGCGCATGCCAGATTGTTAAAACTTCTTGAACTCTTTTATCCATTATTTCACTTTTTAGTTAAATTTTTTTGAGCCTAATTATACTTTAAAATCTCATTCCAATGCGTTTTTATTTGATACATGTTATACTTTAAGATGATAAATTTATCGCTCAACAAACAACTTGATATTATTGCACCCAACACAAATAGGGCTTTAGCAGTAGTTTTAAAAGAGGCTACTCCCGCACTACTTGAAGCGATTTCCAAAGATAAAGATTTGAAATCCATTATGAATTCTTTATTGAAAGAGAGTGCAACTTCCTCACAATCCGATAAAATAGTTTTAGAACTTGTCAAAAACAACCCTACTTTGAAAGGGCTTGGCAATGTTTCAAACACCATAAAAGATTTACTCAACACTCTCAAATC
>JAUSKV010000086.1 GCA_030646745.1 Sulfurimonas sp.
GTTTACACTATCAAAAGCCATATTTACATCTGGCTTGTAGTACATAAGTAAAAAAATACCTGTAATTATTAATAACTTAAACAGCATTACCAACAATGCACCCATAGCCCATAAAAAGTTGATTTCTTTAGGAATCCAATACTCCGTCATCATCACTTTTGTAAAAGCTTTAACATTTAATCTCTGGTCAAACCACTCACCAATAGAGTTAGCTTTTTCAAATTCTGCCATACTCTGCTCCCTTACGCTTTGTTAATGTCAGTTGAAAGACTAGCTATCAACGCTTTATATTCTGCACCGGCTTCACCCAAAACAATAGTATTTCCATCTTTAATTGTAAAAGGAGGAATATCTAACGGACGAGGAGGAGGACCAAATTTATGAACACCGGCAGCTGAAAACTCACCACCGTGACATGCACACTTGAAGTCATGCGTTGTATCTCTATAAGCCGGAATACACCCTAGATGCGTACATAAGCCAATCATCACTGAGTAGTAGTTATCACCGACTTTTACACTTCTTTTTTCTACTGCCGGCATATCTGCTGCCATTTTAAGTATAAAAATTGGCTTACCCTGCCACTTTACAATTTCTAGTTTATTACCAGTAAATTTACTCAAATCTACTGTTGTGAAACCGGCTGCCATAACGCTTGGAAGTGGATCCCAAGACTTCTTCATAGCAACCAACGAAGCTACAGCACCTACTGCTGCAACAGCACCAAATGCTTTACCCATAAAACCTCTACGGCTCTCATTTATCATCTCTGCTCACTTTATTGTGAATTTTAAAGGCTGATTATATACTAAATTACTTTTAATTAATTATAAAGCTAAGGTTTCTTTTATAAAATTTGCTATTTTATTCCCATACTGTGTAGGTTTTACATAGTTTTGTTTACTTATTGTTTGTAAAACTTGTGATAGTTGATTTACATCAAGATTTTCAACGACCGGAACATTAAGATTTTTAAATAATTCATTAAAATTTGTGCTGTAATCTTCTCTTTGAAAATAAATAGGTTTGCCTCCACATGCCAAACTCTCTAAAACTGCTTGCGGCGAAGCTGTGAGCAAAATTTCCGATTTTTTTATCATCTCTTCATACGCATCAAATTCATAATGATTCGGAAATCTCTTTTTTAAGCTCTCTTCATAATCTAAAAAGTAGTAAAACCCAAGCTGCAAATCAGCATTTAAATCCTCAATAAGCGAGACATATTTTTCTATATCTTTTTCATAATCATCATCTCCAAAAAAGAAAGAGATTTTTATGTTCTTCATCTCTTCTTCTTGAAAAAATGTATCATGAATGGCATAAGCGTTACAAATGCCCTCGCCATGGAGATAAGGAGATATCAGAAACTCTTTTTCCTCTTTTTTATCATTTTCATGGTCACTTATTCTGATAAAAGTAGAAAAATAATTTCTCATGTCATCAAGCATAATTGGGTTTGCTTCTTCTGAGTCAAAAATAAGTTTATCGCCATGAAGAGCAATTTGAGGGATATTTCTAACAACATCCACACCCACACTACTTTTGATACCAAAATCTTTTGCAACCTGCGCTATACGAAAATCTGAGCAAAGAAGTGTGATATTTACATCTCCAAGAGAGTTAATAATAGCCACCGCGCGTCGAAATCTATCAAGTCCTATACGGTGACCTGTGTGTACATAGTAATATATTTTCATTAGCTTCTTTTACTCGCAATTCTTATATAAATATGCAAAATTTCCACCGCTGCAGGTGTTATACCACTAATATTCATCGCCGCTTGAAGTGTTGGCGGGTTGAATTTTTCCAATTTTTCTACTATCTCTTTTGATAATCCGCTCACACCTTTGAAGTTAAAATCTTGCGGAATTGCAACTTTAAGATACTTCTTCATTCGCTCTATCTCTTCACTCTGCTTGTCAATATAACGAGCATATTTGCCCTCAACTAAAATTTCTTCTTGGATGTATTCATCATACTTCTCAAATTCTGGCATGAGTTTGAGCATCTTCTCAATGTCAAAAGATTTTCTAGCGATGAGCTGTTGCGCAGTTGAAAGGTCTTTGATAGGCTGTTCATCCATCTCTTCTAAAAATGCAATAAACTCTTTGTTTGGAGTAAATTTTGTCTCCTCTAAGGCTAATGCGCCCTCTTTTATCTGCAGGTTTTTCAGCACAACTTTCGCATAGACCTCATCGTCTATCAGTCCTAGTTCATGTCCATAACCGCTCAATCTTGTATCGGCTGACTCTTCTCGCAATAGCAGTCTGTACTCTGCACGGGAGGTAAACATTCGGTACGGTTCTTTTGTCCCTTTTGTCACCAAATCATCTATCAAAACACCGATGTAGGCTTCATCGCGTCTTAAAATAAGAGGCTCTTTTTCTTGGATTGACAAAGAAGCATTTATTCCAGCCATCAGACCCTGAGCCGCGGCTTCTTCATAACCTGTTGTTCCGTTTATCTGTCCGGCCAAATAAAGCCCTTTGATTTTTTTAGTCTCCAAAGTATGTTTCAACTCTCTAGGATCTACAAAATCGTATTCTATCGCATATCCATAACGCACAATTTTTGCGTTTTCAAGCCCTTTTACAGAGTGAATCATCTGCTGTTGCACATCAGGCGGAAGCGATGTACTCATACCGTTGATGTAGCACTCCGTGTTCTCCATGGTTTGCGGTTCGATAAAAAGATGGTGTCTATCTTTATCGCGAAAACGATTTATTTTATCCTCAATACTTGGGCAATATCTAGGGCCTGTTCCCTCGATTTGACCTGTAAAAAGAGGCGCTCTGTAAAAGTTACTTTCAATGATGTTGTGCGTCTCTTCGTTTGTGTAGGCGATGAAGCAAGGCAATTGCTTTTTAGTCGCTCTAAAATTTTCACGGTCTGTTCTGAAACTAAAAGGTCTTGGAAGCGTGTCGCCATCTTGCTCTTCCATCACAGAAAAATCAATTGAGGAGCTATCAATCCTTGCACATGTACCGGTTTTCAGCCTTCCCATTTCAAGTCCACATGCCAAGAGTGAAGCACTTAAACCCTCACTGCTCTGCTCTCCAAAACGACCACCGATTTGTTTTATTTCGCCGATATGAATCACACCTCGGAGGAATGTTCCAGTTGTAATGATGACTTTTTTTGCACCGTACTCATTTAAAAGGTTCGTTTTCACGCCTCGCACTTCGCCATCTTCTACAAGCAAACTCTCAACCATCTCTTGCACTAAGTCAAGATTTGGAGTTGTAAGAACTGTGTTTCGAGCGATGACACGGTATTTATCCATATCTATTTGCGCACGACTTCCACGCACTGCCGGACCTTTTGTCTGGTTGAGTATGCGAAACTGAATACCTGCTTGGTCGGTTATAAGTCCCATTTCTCCGCCCAAAGCATCCAGTTCACGCACCAAATGCCCTTTTGCCAAACCGCCCACGGCAGGGTTACAACTCGTTGCTCCGACATTTTCAGCAAGCATGGATACCATCAAAGTTTTGTTGCCCATTCTTGCAGCAGAGAGTGCGGCTTCTACACCCGCATGTCCGCCACCGACAACGATTACATCATAATTCATTTATATTTTCCGTATGAGGATTTTATTTAAAGCGGATTTTATCATTTTTAAGTATAGTTTCCCTAAAATATATAAAATTAATCAAGGTCTTCAATATGTCGCAAGAGAATAAAATTTCAGCAAAAGAGCTCTATAAAGATTATATTCCTGAAATTTTGGAGTATGATGCAAGGGTGGATGCCTCTTACCCGAGAGAGACTCAAAAGATTAAGACAGAAAAATTAGAAACCTCGATTGCCACGACAAAACAGAAAGCTGCACCGATATATTCGGAAGATTTCTTGAAAAATTATGTTCCCGAGGTTTTAGAGTATGATGAACAGATTGATGGAAGCGATGAACATAGAATCAGAGAAAATCATCTCAATATTAAAGAGAATCTGCTAGAACAGATTAGAAATGCAAAAGCCTCAAGAAAATCAAATAAAACTACTTATAGACAACCTATAAGAACAGAAAATGAGCAGTATTAATGATACAAAAAGCACATCATTCCTACAACAGCGGCGACTATAAAACCGCCTTTGACCTCTACTCTGCATTAGCAACCGCAGGAGATGCGGATGCACAAACTTCACTCGGCTACATGTACCAAAATGGGCAAGGGTGTGAGAGCGATGAGAAAAAAACTTTAGAGCTTTACACAAAA
>JAUSKV010000092.1 GCA_030646745.1 Sulfurimonas sp.
TACTACACCAACTACAAATTTCCTCTTGTCCGAAAACTTTCCCCCAACAGTGTGTCTCTTTGGGTGCATACATATTTTCACGCATGAGTTTGTTTGCGTAAACAACTTCGTAAGTATCGACATCAACAGCGTACGCACCAAACGGAATAACATCCAAAAGTGCTTCAAATAATTTATTTTCTAGCATGTGTTACAACCTAAATTTCAATTGATTTCTACCTATCTTTTTTGCACCGTATAGTTCTTTATCTGCTTTTTCAAGTGTTATATCGAGTGTATCATTGAGTTCTTTTTTAACTAAACCTATACTTACAGTAAAACTTATCTCTTGATTATTATGATTTATGATGATTTTTTCTGTATCTTCTCTTATCTTTTGTAGTTTTTGTATAACACTATCACTACAAGAAGATTGCATTATGAGAGCAAACTCTTCGCCACCTAATCTTCCAAATATATCCGTTTCATTCAAATGCTTCTCGAGTGTTTTCGTAAAAGCTTGGAGCGCTAAATCGCCCACTTTATGACTATAATTATCATTAAGCAATTTAAACTTATCAAGGTCAAACATTGCAACAAAAATAGGTTCATCATCTTGCAAAGTTTTGGTAAAAAAATCTTCACCTACATTAAAAAAATTGCCTCGATTGTTCACAGCTGTTAAAAAATCTTTTTTAGCCATAAACTCTAGCTTTTCATTTGCTTCTTTTAGTTTTTGACTTTGCATGGCTAGTTTTGTATGCGTTGTTATCATCGCAGCTTGTATCTCTTTTTGTTCTGTAATATCAACAGTTATAGAGTACTTAACCGTTCTTCCATCCGGCCATTTTAAAATCTCATCGTAAATTTGCAACCAACTATCCGTTACTTCATCAAAAAAATGGTTAATAAGCTTTTCGCTTTTATAAATAGCTTGCCTTTTTTTCAACTCCTCAATAGTACACCAACTACAAACTTCATCTTGTCCAAAAATTTTTTTCCAACAATACTTTTCTCGTGGTGCATACATATTTTCAGTCATAAGCTTATTCGCATAAACCACTTCATAAGTATCCACATCTACAGCATACGCTGCGAATGGAATTACATCTAAGAGTGCTTCAAAGAGTTTATTTTCTTGCATCATTTATCCCTATAAATCATCATCTGAGAATTCTAAATCATCTTCATTTTCATCGCAGGCATATTCTAAAAAAACTTCACCGATTATTTCTTCTAATTTCTCATCCGTAATAGGTTTTAACATATATCCAACTGCACCTACTTTGATTGAATCAATTACCATGTCTTCTTGACCATGCGAAGTTACCATAATGATTTTTGCATTTTTATCAATTTCTACGATGTGTTTTACTGCAGTGATACCATCCATGTCCGGCATAGTTATATCCATCGTTACTAGATCCGGTTTTGCACTTTCATACATCTTTATGGCTTCTTGTCCTGTTTTAGCTTGCCCAACAACTTCGTGACCCAATTTTTCTACAATGGTTGTTATCTTTTTTCTTATTATCAAAGAATCATCTACTATCAAAATTTTTAACATTTTTTTTCCTGTTTATAAATTATTTCTACACATCTTTAGCGATAATAGCACTAATGCTAAGTTCACCAAAGTGTGTTCTAATATTTGCGGAGACTATCTTTGAATCTTTGTTTTTTTTGATATTTGAAGCATCATTTACACTGATGGGTGGTGTTATAGTTACCCCTTTGCCTCTTTTTGGAAAGGTTGGTAGTGCGAGACCGATGATTGTGTTTATAACTTCACCTGTTACACTCTCTTTAATCTCTTCTTCTTCCTCCGGAGCGACATCTTCTCCTTCCATGAATACATGAACAATTTTATCTAACATTGTGTCGTCAAAACTAATAACAACCATCATATTAAGTTCTCCACCAACACCTATCATAGCTGTATGGGATTTTAAATTTAATCCAATACTATCATCTTCTCGAGCAATATTATCTATTGCAATACCCATATCTTCCGTAAAAAAAAGTTTTGATTGAAGTATCAACGAATCTAATATCATGTTATTTCCTTTTGTTTATTTTTATAGTGGCAGTACAAATACGAAGGATGTACCAACATCTTTTTTACTTTTAATTTCAACTTCGCCGCCAAGCTTATCAAGTTCAACTTTCACAGCACTCATGCCAACACCACGACCTGAAATATCTGTAACACTCTCTTTTGTACTAAACTCATTTTCAAATATAAAATTATAAAACTCTTCATGTGTTAATTTCGTTGTATCTCTATTTTGTGATTCTAGTTTTTCTTTTATTTTCTCAATATCTATTCCCATTCCATCATCTGAAATTATAATTTTAAGAGTATTTCCAACTTGCTCAAACTTACATAGAAGTGTGCCTTTTTCATCTTTTCCAAGCTCGAATCTTGTTTCTGGAAACTCTATACCATGGTCGATACTATTTCTAAAAACATGCATAAGTGACTTTATAAATGGTTTAATTTTCTCCGGAGCTACCAAATTTGCATCTCCATCTATTTCTAAGTCATAAATTTCTTTTTCAAATCGTAATGCCAATTGATTTGTAAGAGCAATATAAGGTTTTAGCAATGCGTATAATTTAGTACCTGAGAGCGTTTGAACCTGAGAAAGTATATCTTGACACTCTATCGAAGCCATCCCTTTTTGACTAAAAACTTTCGCTATTTTTTCCTGTAAACTTTGAATATTGGATAAATCTATTTTTACAAAATTATTCAAATCTAAAA
>JAUSKV010000118.1 GCA_030646745.1 Sulfurimonas sp.
TATTTCTAAATTAAACTTTTCTAACCCATATTCTTCGCGAGTTTTGTTTGCCTCAAAATAATACTTATCTTCTTTTCTCGCTTGATATAGCTTTCTTTGATCTCCGATGAGCCTATTGAGAAGACCCATTACTGTATTTAAGGTAACGGTTCTTTCAATAAAATTTTCTTTTTGCTTCAAATTGGTACTTGAAGCAATATATTTTCTTCCATTCTTAGGTAACACTTCATCATTGCTCCCATCAAGAAAAGAGTTTCGCCATGAAGCTTCATACTCTATCTCTATTTTCATTACTTTTCTTTTGCATAAAAGTAGGTTGCATAACTTGATTCTTTATTTGAACTAATGCTGCTAGCATCGCTTTTAATTCTCATCATCTTGTTGCTGTTGTTATAATCTACAACAATCTCATCAATATACATATATGATTTAGCTTGGCGGATAGTGAGTTCTCTAATTTTATTCAGCGTTTCATCAACCAATACCGCAACAGCAGCATCATTGAGTAAAATTCCATTTTCTCCCTCTTCAAATATGGTTCCATTTCTTACATAGTTCTCATGAAATGTAGCTTTTACCGTACGATTGGAATCTAAAGACTGAATATACTCTTCAACAAGCTTTGCTACCTCTTCTCCTTCTCCTTGCTTTATCTCCATTGATGCACGGTCAAACTTTTTATCTAATGATATAAATTGAAGTTGTTCTATACTAATTGAGCCGTAAGAGATATATTCAGTATCTCCGAATGTCGTTTTAGAATAAAATGAAGAGCTATCTCTTACTCCTGCTTGACCAAATTGCTCAAAATTTCCATTTCCAAGTTGATCTACAAAATCTTCCATAAGCAAGGGGCTGGTTCTTTTATTTTGGGTCGAAGGGACAACATAGCCTCTAATGAGACCTGTTAGTGATGCCAACACATTTTTTATATTTTTACCATTAGCATAATGTAAATCAAACGCCTGTTCTCGAAACAGATGATGACGAATACAATTTTGGCTAATATACAAAGGAGTTTTTTTGAAATCAATATCGGTAGGTTCTTTGCGATATTTATAACCTGTATCTTTTACTCTTCCAGATAAATTAGTATAACCTCTTAATTTTGGCAAGGTATGGTTATCAACCGTCGTTCCATTCTCTTGTGCAAGGTTTGTAGGTCCATTCCAATTAACAACCCCATGCCCTAATGCTTTGATTTTAAAATCAACACTTTTAATACCTGTTATTTTTTCACTTTTCATATTATTTCCCTTTTTTTAATTGTTGTAATGAGATTATGCCTATTGGTTGCTTAAGCCCTACAGCATAATATTGAGCATACTCATGTGGTTCCGACTCGACTTTTTTTAAATCTTTTAAAGTATAACTCAAATAGATTGGAGTATTCGGGTCTCGTGCTTCATTTTTTAGTTCGGCATCATTATATGACTTTTTTACATCTTTTATATTGTGATGTTTCTTTGCCATAAATGCAAGAAGATTCTTTTTGGAGTCGCCATACCCTTCTATCATGTTATTTTCTACTGTCATACTATCTTCGACATCTTCATAAGCATACTCCTCCAAAATTTCAAATTTATCTACATTTTCAATTCTACACTTCGCCATTTGAGCAAATAAACTATCCCCTCTCAATGAATTTTTCTTTATCTTTATAGTTCCTTTTTCAGATTTTTTATTATTTGGAAAACTTTTTGGATCCAATACCTTTGCCTCTATCTTCATTACACTCTTCTTCAAAGTGGATACGAGATCTTGTTTTATAAGCTCTATACATTTTTCATCTTTATAAAATTTATCATAAAGCTCATAAAATTCATTGATAGAATAAGTTTTTTCTGTTAAATTATTTTTTAAAAACTCATACCACATTTTGGAACTTTGCAGACTGTCCAGTTCATGCAAAAACCGTGAACTACCATCTTTTGACTTTCCATTTTTCACCCCCTCAGTAATTGCAATCGTATAATGATTAACCTCGTCATTTGTACCAAAACGGTCAAGTCTTCCTAATCGTTGCAACAAATTTTCCGCATGACTCATTTCACTTATCATTTTTTTACAACTTATATTGAGAGAGGCTTGCACAACAGGACCGCTTCTTAACACATCATACTTCTGTGTTCCCTCTTTTTTAAAAGCATCAAAAATTTCATCAAAAAGCATTGCTTTATCTTTTTTAGTAAATTTTGAATGAAAAAGTATGCTATTTTCTTTATTCTGATGGTCTATAAAACTTCGCTGAGCTGTTATAGCTGTGTTACTTATAACAAAAGTATTTGTCTCTTTTTGCTCTTGCATGAGTGGATTTGTTAATTCATCTTTTTCGTCATACTCCATAAAGTCAATCTTGTATTCACGGGTATTAAAGCTGTCTATTCCTATCATATCATTTTCATTTAACCTCAAAAAATCTTTAACAAACAAAGGATTAGGAGTTGCCGATACGAGCAAAGTATTGGGCAAAGCATTATCGCCGCGTTGTTGCTCCCTTTTGCACTCTATTAATTCAGCAAAAAGTAAATTAAATCCTCCCATATTAATGTACTCGTGATATTCATCAAAAATCACATGGGCATTCATAAAGTCCATGAGAGTAGTAATATGTTTGTGCGTTGTGATGCTATTTACTATCTGGTCTATTGTTGTAATGATAATGTCAGCAGAAAATTCTTTCCCTTCTTGCGTATCTTCCACTTTTCCTGACACCAAACTCTGTTTCATCTCACCCGTGATTATTTCTATATTTGCATTGGGCAAATACTCACGAGAACAAAGATCATAAAATATCCCCTCACAAACCTGCACTCGTGGACAAATCCAATATATTTTTTTAACATTAGTATTTAAAGCCCATTCCAAAGCTATTTTAGTTTTTCCACATCCGGCAGCACCCTTTAAAACGCCTATGGTTAGCTCTTCATCTGAAAGATCAAACGCAGCTTTTTTCTGTTTTTCATTTCTTATACTATCAGGATATTTTTTTTCAAAGCCCTCCAAACACTCTTTTATATGAATATTTAGCCCTCTGTCTTTGTGTAAAGCGTCATCCAGTAAAGTATCTAATGTCTTATTTTCTAAATGCTCATTTAATTCATTAGCAGAGAGTCTTGAGACCAATCTATCCGCAG
>JAUSKV010000119.1 GCA_030646745.1 Sulfurimonas sp.
TTTTGTAGCTTTAGGGGGTTGTAGGGACATCTGTCCCTGCCACTAAAACGGACGAGTTCGTTTTAGTGCGTAACATCATTAAAACAGTGTCGGTTCTCTTAGCTCTTTTATCTTATAACTTCTTCTGTGAATTTCGCAATAGCCATGTCTCTTTATCATCTCCACATGCAGGGCTGTTCCATATCCTTTATGCTTCTGGAATCCATACTCCGGATATTTTTTGGCTGATTCTATTATATTTCTGTCATGTGTGACTTTTGCCAAAATGGATGCGGCACTTACCTCCGGTACTTTGCCATCCGCTTTTATCATGGTTTCTAACCCTTTTACGCCATAACTGGAGTTTCCATCAAAGAGATAACTTTCACATATTAAATTTTTCATAATCTCGGTCAGTCCCCTCTTGAGGCATGTTGAAATTCCAAGGGTGTCTATCTCACTCGGAGAGAACCGAACTATGTGATACTTTGAATTTTGAATAATTATTTCGTAGAGGAACTCTCTTCTTTTCTCACTCAATTTTTTTGAGTCATTCAATCCATCAATAAAAGAGTTTAAAATGCAGCCGGCGATTACCAAATCTCCGGCAATCGGACCTCTTCCTGCTTCGTCTATCCCGCACAACATACTTATTTTTGACTCTTTAAAATTTTTTTAGGAAGATAAACTTGAAAAAGTGCCCCATCCTCGAAGTTAGATGGGATTATCTTTCCGCCGTGGTCATCAACAATTCGTTTTGCAACATTCAGACCGATGCCCATTCCTCCCTCCTCTTTATTGCTTTGAAAGGGAGCAAATATTTTTGGAAGCATCTCTTCATCAATTCCGCCACCGTTATCTTGGAAGCTGATAAGAATAAACTTATCCTGCTCTTCTATGGAGATTTTAAGAAACCTCTCTTCAAAATAATTTGTAAGCTTTAAAATATCAAGAGCATTGTTTATGATAATAATAAAAACCTGTTCTATTCTCTGCTTCTGAATAGGTGCCATAAAGCTGTAACTATCTTTGTCCATACCTATCTTAAACAACTCATCTTGAATAAATATATTGGAGATAAACTTTGCTTTGTTATTGGAGAGTGTAAGTGCCGTTATTAAAGAGGAGTAGATATTGTCTGGCTGAGGAAGCTCATTTGTTTGCGATGCCATCTCTCGCATAGACTCTACTATAGAAGCGATTCTATTGACTCCATCAAGTATGGTTTTGCTATCCTCTTGCAGATACGCTTTTTGTTTAATACTCTCATCAAGTCTATTAATATCTTGTATCATCATTTCTAAATTTCCTCTCACATAAGTAAGAGGGGTATTTATCTCATGCGTAATTCCGGCTGCCATTTTTCCAATAGTCGAAAACTTCTCTTCTAGGAGTCGTGCATCCTCTCGCTCTCTATGATGTTTAAGGTTTTTATTTACCTCTTCTTTTATCCGTTTTTTTAGGTATTGTTCCTGATTAAAGAGGTCTGTAATATCTTGTCTCAGAGCTATAAACTCCTCTATTTCATCCTCTTCATTCAAGATTGGTACTATCACAGAGTATTCGTAAAATATTTCACCGCTTTTTTTAAGATTTTTTATCCTGCCTTGCCACACTTTTTTGTTTGTGATGGTTTTCCACATGTCCATATATGTGCCCATTTCAGTATCCGGATGTTTTACTATATTATGTTTTTTTCCTATCAGTTCCTCTCTGGAGTAACCGGACATTTTGCAAAATGCGTCGTTTACATAGGTTATTACACCATACATATCTGTTTTTGTAACAGAGGCACTCACATCTATCGCACCCTTGTACTCCTCTAAAAGTTTATGCTCTTTTTGAAATTTTTTTTGCTGCAGAATACGATTAATATATTTATCTAAAATTTTTTCTAATCTTGAAAAAGAGATTGGTTTAAAGAGAGAAGCATCTATGCCTATGTCAACGATTGTTTCAGTTATCTCTCTTTCAAAATGAGAGGTTATTAAAAGTATAGGAGTGGCTACATCGGATTTTTTAATCTCCCTTGACATTTCAAGCCCGTTTAAAATAGGCATAGTCAGGTCTGTCAGCACAATGTCGGGTTTATATTTATAGTATTTTTTCAGTCCCTCTCTGCCATCTTTTGCTATATAAATCTTTTTAAAAGGGTGCTTTTTTAAGAAGTTAGATATTGCTACTCTAACTTCTTCATCATCTTCAACAAATAAAATAGATATCTCTTTTGAATTCATCTACTTTGCTAAAACTTCTTCAATTTTTTTGCCAAGGGCATTGAGCGAAGAGAATGGTTTCATGACATAATCGTTGGCACCATGTCTGTGTGCGTTAAGAACTTTATCAAGTGTAGAATAGGCCGTCATCATAAGCACTTTTGTTTTAGGATTCTTTTCGAGCAGTTTAGGAAGGACATCCAAGCCGTTCATCTGCGGCATCATAATATCAAGCAGTATTAAATCTGCCTCTTTAGGAAGGGAAGAGATTGCCACTACGGGATTGTTAAATGTTTGAACTTTGTAACCGCACTCACGCGTAAGATATTTTTCTAGCATCAGCAAAATATCATTCTCATCATCTATAATCACTACTGTTTTTTGTGTTTGGCTCATTGTATCACTCCCTATTTAAATAGATTTTTTGCAGCTTTGTGCATGGTTTCATTGGCTCTCTCTTCTACGAGCGCATCAAGATATTTGAATACATCTTTGCTTGCAACTTCTATTGCATTGATGCGCTCTTCTATAATCTCTTTCGAACATAAAACTTTGTCATCGCCGCATTCGCTCGCAAGCAGATTTGCCTGATTATGGACAATTGCATGCGGAGCATCGAGCTTAGGATAGGACGGCATGGTTGAGAAGTTCTCTTTACCTACTCCCTGAGAGTACCATTTTCCAAGACGGCACTCGGTGTGAGCTGTTGACTTAAAGCTATTCTCTTCGCCGAAGATAAGTGCATATACATTGTGTTTATAGATAACATGGTCAATTTTTGCCAAAGAGGTAAAGATTTTATCACTGATATGTTCCACTTCATACTGGCTACGAGAGGCGTTTGCTTCGAACGATTTAATTTTAATATTTAAATCTTCTATCTTCTCTTTTGTCTCTAGCACAATTAAGTTTACTTCGGCTGTGTTTGTCTCTGCCTGATTTGTCTCCTGCTGCATAGCTTTAACAACAAGTGAGATATCTTTTTTGGCAGTTCCTGTTTTTTCTGCAAGTTTGCGTA
>JAUSKV010000120.1 GCA_030646745.1 Sulfurimonas sp.
TTTATCACCGGCAGTACGAATAGATTTTGAGAGAACAAGTCCCCCGAGAGATACAACCCCAATTTCAGTTGTTCCTCCACCGATATCAACAACTAAGTTACCTTGAGGCTCACGAATGTCAATTCCTGCACCGATAGCTGCTGCCATTGGCTCTTCGATAAGAAAGACCTCTCTAGCTCCGGCACTAAGAGCAGATTCACGAACAGCCTTTCGCTCAACCTGCGTCAGTCCATAGGGTACACAGATGATAATTCTAGGACTAATAAGGGAACTTCTTCCATGTGCTTTTTCGATAAATTTTCTAATCATTTTCTCAGTCATATCAAAGTCGGCAATTACACCATCTCTCATAGGACGAATAGCTTTTATATTGCCGGGAGTTTTCCCAACCATATCTTTTGCCTCTTGTCCAACTGCTAAAACTCTCTGTTGCCCATGCTTTTCAGTTTTTACTGCGACAACAGACGGCTCGTTGATGATGATGCCTCTTCCTTTTGCTATAACTATCGTATTTGCTGTTCCTAAATCTATTGATAAATCGTTTGAAAAAAGCCCTATTAATTTATTGAATATCATCTATTTATCTACCTTATGCTATTTTTTTTGTTGATTTTTTAATATATACCGGGCTCTCATTGTTTTCAATGACCTCTTTGGTGATTAAAACTTCATAACCGCTGTACTCTGGAAGTTCATACATAATATCTATCATATTCTCTTCTAAAATCGCACGAAGTCCACGAGCTCCTGTTTTTCTCTTAATAGCTTTTTTTGCAATTGCTTTAATTGCGTCCTCTTCAAAGTTTAGCTCAACATCATCAATTGAAAATAATTTTTTATACTGTCTAATAAGGGAGTTTTTCGGTTCTGTAAGTATGCGAACCATGTCCTCCTCCGTAATCTCATTAAGGGAGGCAATAATTGGTAATCTTCCGACAAGTTCAGGAATAAGTCCGAAACTTACTAAGTCATGAGGCTCAACCATATCGTATGTTGTTTTCTGCTCCTCTTTTGTCTTTTTGTCATGACCAAAACCTAGTACATTTTCACCCTGTTTTTTCTTGAGAATTTCATCGAGTCCATCAAATGCTCCGCCACAAATAAAGAGTATCCCAGTCGTATCAATAGCCGTAAAATCTTGGTTAGGATGTTTTCTTCCGCCTTTTGGGGGAATATTTACGGATGAGCCTTCGATTATTTTTAAGAGTGCTTGTTGCACGCCTTCTCCTGAAACATCACGAGTGATAGAGCGATTTTCACTCATTCTTGCGATTTTATCCACTTCATCTATAAAAACTATTCCTTGCTCAGCTCTTTTGACATCTCCGTCTGCCGCTTGAAGAAGTTTTGTAAGAATGTTTTCAACATCCTCTCCAACATAACCGGCTTCTGTTAAACTTGTGGCATCCGCTATGGCAATAGGAACATTTAAAACTCTGGCAATCGTTTGTGCCATAAGCGTTTTACCGCTTCCGGTTGGTCCAATAAGCAGAACATTAGATTTCGCTATCTCTGTATCATCCTCTACTAAATTTTTACCTTTAAAAATTCTTTTATAGTGGTTATAAACAGCTACGCTTAAAAGTTTTCTGGCTCTTTCTTGACCAATTATATAATCACCTAAAAATTTATCTAACTCTTTTGGAGTCATTAACTCATTCACTGCATTAACAAGTTGTTCTTCTTTTGAGTCATGCGCTGTATGCTCATCTCCAAACATAATTTTATACGCTGAAGTTACACAGTTTTTACAGATGTAAACACCGTTTCCGGCAATAAGTGGATTTATCTCACTCTCTCTGGCATCACAAAAGCTACAATGTCTATGTGTCATATATTTTTCCTATTATCAATTATTACGGTATCGGAAGTAATTCCGCTACCTGCGTTAACACTTGGTTTTCTTCGGCAGAAGACCCAAGGCACTAGTGCCTTTTTTGAGATATATTTATACATTTTTTCGCTCATACGGAATTCCGCGTTTTGTTTTTAGTACGAAGTTACAAAGGTTGTGAACCAAATGGTTTTGTGTATTTTCTAGTAGTTCATTTGCCATATCTTTGAGCGGTTTGCCTGATTCAAAAAGTTCTCTGTATGCAACTTTTAATTCATCTATCTCATCTCTTTTTAGGTTTCTTCTAAGACCTGTTAAGTTTAGACCTCTCAGATAGGCACGGTTTCCCTCAGCTAAACAAAAAGGAGGAACATCTTGGGCAAGTGCAGATGCTCCTGCTATCATTGCATAATCGCCAATGTGCACAAATTGATGAATTGGAGTCATACCGCCGATAACTGCGTAATCTCCCATCTCAACATGTCCGGCGAGCGTTGCAGCATTTGCTAATATACAGTGATTTCCTATGATTACATCATGCCCGATGTGAACATAACCCATAAAAAGATTATGAGAGCCGATGATGGTTTTTCCACCACCGCCTTTTGTTCCGGGGTTAAAAAGTGTAAATTCTCTTATTATGTTGTAATCGCCTATGACAAGCTCAACATCTTCGCCTGCAAACTTTAAATCTTGCGGTACGGAACCAATAACAGCATGTGAATATATATGATTATTTTTGCCGATAGTTGTTTTTCCGTAGATTGCTGTACTTTGTTCAATCTTGGTTCCATCACCTATTGTTGTTTGTGATGAAATGAGACAGTATGCTCCAATCTCTACATCTTTTCCGATAATAGCACCATCTTCAATGATAGCTAGTGGAGAAATTTTATGACTCAATATTTTTCCTTTTACTTATCAACTATCATAGCTTTGAGCTCAGCTTGAGAGACTAAGTTGTCATCTACGAAAGCTTTTCCTTCAAGTACCCAAATAGAGCCTTTGCGTTTTATAACGCTTATTCTGTACTCTAATCTATCACCCGGTTTTACGGGAGCTCGAAATTTTGCGTTGTCGATACTCATAAAATAGACAACTTTTTTAGCAGCTTCTTCTTCCGTCATGTCATCCATGCTTTTAAATGCTAGAATACCGCCAGCCTGAGCCATTCCTTCTAAAATCATAACGCCCGGGTAAATTGGATGCCCCGGAAAGTGACCTTGAAATACATTGTCGCCGATAGTTACATTTTTAAAACCTACTAAAGTCTCATTTTTGACAATATCCGTAACACGGTCTAGAAGTAAAAAAGGATAACGGTGGGGTATGATTTTTTGAATTTCGACAACATCCATAGTCATAATTGAAAGCCTTATTTGATTAATTTTGGCTATTTTACCCGAACTTTCATTATAGAATTATTAGTTTTTCTCTTACATCTTCGTAAGTTTTTGCATCAAGCTCAATCGTGAGCTTGACATGTGGTATTTCTGTCGTTATTATAATCGGAGTTAAGTTGTAATTTCCGCATGTTAAGCTATTTCTAAACTGTAACTCTTTGTCAAAACTTGGTGAATTAAAAATAAGTTCATTGATATTTTTGTACTTTAATCCGCATGTCAAATTAAAGTGTGCAAGTGTTACAAATTTTATCTCTTCACGGCTAAAATAGTGAATATTTTTATCTTCAAATTCTATAACACCTTGCGTTTTTTTTCGTGGTAGAGTTGAGTAGGAAAGAGCATACGCGTGGATAAGTTGATTTTTGTTGTCTGTTACTTTGAAGCTGAGTTGGCGGTAATTTAAAAATTTCTCTTTGACTATTTTGTACGCAACATGCTCTTCTTCGAGTTGCATTCGTTTTTTATACATTTTCAATCGCTCCTCTATGGATGCCGGAAGTGTATCTCCTGAAATAGGCGAAAACATCTCATCCATTAAACGATGTTGCTGCTCTCTTTGCATGGTAAGCCCGAAAATGCAGCCGCAGTAATCCTGACGGTAGAGTTTTTCCTCTTTGGTCACTCTGCTTTGAACCTCTGTCCCTCCGCCGCTTCTGTAGTCAACGGCTATAAATTTTATACCATGTTTTTTCTCGAAAATATCGCCGCTCTTTTTGAGCTGCTCTTGCGATTTGAGTGGGCTTACAAGAAGCGTTGTCGTCATGGTTTTTTCGCCGAGTTCTAGTGCTTTTTTTGCACTCACTTCAAAGCGTTTATCAAAGCAAACTTCGCATCTTGCGCCCTTTTCCTGTTCATTTTCAAGCCCTTTTACAGCTTCCATCCAAGCTTCAAAATCATATTCGCCTTCAAGTAACTCGATACCCAAATTTTTGCATGAACGGCTCACATCAAGAAAACGGAGTTGATATTCTGAATAGGGATGAATATTTGGGTCATAAAAAAAACCGATAAATTTTTCTTCCGGAAAATCGGCTTGAAGTTTTTGCAAAAAGAAGTGTGAATCAACACTGCAGCAGATGTGGACTAAGATATGGAATCCTTCTTTTCAAAAAAAGTGTGTAAAATACTTTCCAATTCTCAAAAAAACAAAGTTTCTTTGTAGCTTTAGGGGGTTGGAGGGACATCTGTCCCTGCCACTAAAACGGACGCGTTCGTTTTAGTG
>JAUSKV010000122.1 GCA_030646745.1 Sulfurimonas sp.
GAGTGATTTAATTTTCGATGACATTTGGTATTTTCCCTGTGAGTGACTGTAAAAAGAATTCTATTTTTTGCACATCTTCTTGAGGTATTTTTATTCCCATTTGGTACTCTCCCATAAATTGTACACACTTATCCAACTGATCTATACTTCCATCATGTAAATAGGAATGTGTCCAGTTGATGTTTCTAAGAGTAGGAACTCTGAAATATTTTTTGTCTTTTTCCTCTTTTGTGACATTGTATCTGCCAAGCGAATTCCCTTCGTACTCTTTCATAATTCCGAGTTTTTGAAAAAGATTCCCACCGATATTTATGCCATTATGACATGCGATACAGCCATAGGATTTAAAAAGTTCTAAGCCCTGCACTTCAACGTCTCTAAGCGCTTTTTTATCACCTTGCAAATATTCATCGAATCGGGAGAGTGTTACAAGTGCATTTTCAAACTGAGCGATTGCATCTAAAATGTTATCCATCGTGATGCCGTCTTTGTAGAGTTGTTGAAATCTCACACTATAGAAGTTGTTTTTTTTGACGGTTTTAACTACATTTGTCAGTGTATTTCCCATCTCAATGGGATTTGTGAGCGGTCCTGTTGCTTGAGATTTTAAATCATCCGCTCTTCCATCATGAAACTGTGCAAAATGGTATCTTGCATTGAAAGTAGTTGGTGCATTTATAGCACCTTTTTAACCTCGTATGCCAGTAGATGTTTTGGCTTGATCCACTCCTAGCTCATTCCGTCATGGCAACTCGCACAAGAGATAGTTCCATCGGCAGAGAGTGTTTTATCTGTAAAAAGCATCTTACCAAGTAAAACTTTTTTTGCATCAAAATCTTTTGGGTATTCTAAGGGCGTAAACACCACATTTTCATACGCAAACAAAAGAGCATAAACAAAAATAAAATCCTCATAGAAGCCTCTTTTTTATCTATTTTATAGCAAATAACTCTCGAAACGAACGAGTTCGTTTGAGTGCGTAACATCGGTAAGTATAGTATTTTTTTTAAAATACTGTGCTAAATTGCGACAGATATTTCAAAAGCATCCCTCAGACTACTCCTCAAATTTATATTCACTCATTTGCATATTTTAAGCGTTTATAAAAGCCAAAACTTCATCCACACTCAAAACTCTGCCGCTGCTCACTACTTTGCCATCTATCACTAGTGCGGGAGTGCTAAGAACTTGATACTCCATAATTTTCATAATGTCTTCTACTTTGACTATCTGAGCAAACTTTCCGCTCTTAGCAACCGCCTCTTGTACTACTTTTTCTAAGGTTTTGCATTTTGCACATCCTGTGCCTAAAACTTCGATTTTCATAAGAGACACTCACGCATCATAGGTTCTAACTCTTCAGCTTTAACATCCCCGTCTATTGTAATGCTCGCACCGTTTTCTTCACTGTTTACTTCAATATTTGTAATCTTTTGCATCATCTGCGGGTCACAATTGCAACTACACGCTCCATCTTTACACGCTTCTATTTTTGCACTCAAATCTTCAGCTTTAAAGCCACCTAAAAACGCCTTTACGCCTTTGTTTGTATTGTTTATCTTAAACATTTTTTTCTCCTATAAAATTAAATTGAAAACATATCCGACAACGAGTATTCCAAAGCCGACAATGCCAAAAAAGAGGGCTATGAGTTTCACATGAAGTATCCGTTTGAGAATCATTGCCTCTGGCAAACTTAGAGCCGTTACCGCCATCATAAACGAGAGAGCCGTTCCAAGAAGCATCCCTTTGTCGGTGAGAACTTCTACAAGCGGCATCACTCCCGCGGCATTACTGTACATCGGGATTCCCATAATCACGGCGAGAGGCACAGCATACCAAACATCTCCACCTGCGTACTGGGCTATAAAATCAGCCGGAACGAAGCCGTGAATAAACGCACCGATTCCGACACCCACTATCACATAAAGATAGATTTTTTTGAAAATATCGAGCGTATATTCCCATGCCTCTTTTGCTCTTTGCTCTACACTCAGCTCAATCTTCACATCTGCAAGTTCGCCCTCCATGGGTGTTACGGGAATAAGCACATACTTCTCTAATCGCATTTTACCTATAACATATCCGCCAAATATCGCGACAAAGAGACCAAAACCAATGTAGAGAGCCGTAATCTTCCACCCAAAAAGCCCAAAAAGCATGGCAATCGCAATCTCATTGTTGAGTGGGGCAGAGATGAGAAAACTAAAAGTGATGCCCATCGGAATTCTCGCTTGCATAAATCCAAGAAAGAGGGGAATCGCAGAACATGAACAAAATGGAGTGATAATTCCAAAAAATGCCGCCAAAACATTGCCTGTAAATTCACTTTTTCTCTGTAAATAAACTCTTACTTTTTCAGTATTAAAATAAGTTCTCAAAAAACTGACTAGAAAAATAATCGCTATCAAAAGCATAAATATTTTCAGAGTATCATAGAGAAAAAAGTGCAGAGCCTCACCTAGATGTGTTTGCGGTACAAACCCTAAAATATCAAAAATCAACATGCCGCTAAGGCTTTGCCACCAATCAAACATGACAACACTCCTGTTTCACCAAATCTTTATTATCCTCTCTTTCAAATTCGTTTTGGAATGTAGCATGTGTGATGCCAAAATGTGTATGCAGCTCTTCTTGGAGCGTTTCGACTATTTTTGTGCTTTGACTCAGTGCTAAATCCTCTTTAAAATCGAGATGTGCTTCGAGCATTATCTCTTTGTCGCTCAGTTTCCAAATGTGGACATGGTGGATATTTTTTATACTTTCACATGCCAAGATAATTTTTTCCACTTCACTCAGTTCTATCTCTTTTGGAGTGAATTGCATAAGAACCGAAACAGAGTCATACACCAAAGAGTAGGCACTTTTGATAATATAAACAGCGATAAAAATCGTGATAAGACTATCTATCCAAAAGAGCTCATAGAGCATCATCGCCACACCGCCTACAAGTACAGCAACAGAGGTCATCACATCTGTAAAAAGGTGCAGATAGACCGCTTTTACATTCATATTGTCATACGAATCTTCTTTGATAAGAAACATAGAGAGAGCGTTAAACACAATACCTAAAATCGCCAAATAGATGACAATATTGGATGCTATCGGCTGAGGATGTTGCACTCTCTCAATACTCTCAAATATCAGATAAATTCCTATCCCAACGAGAGAAGAAGCGTTAAAAAGTGTCGCCAAAATTTCGGCTCGTCTGTAACCAAAAGTTTTAACATCGCTGTTTTTTCTCCCTGAGAGCTTATTTGCCCACCAAGCAACTATAAGGGTAATCACATCACTAAAATTGTGAAGTGCATCACTCAAAAGAGCTAAGGAACCGGAAAATATTCCACCCACTACCTGTGCAAGGGTGATAAGAAGATTTAATAGAATCGTAATTAAAAAGTTTTTACCTTGAACTTCATGTGTGTGATTATGTCCGTGACTATGCTCCACTTTTTTTTCCTTCTAACACAACTCTTTTTTCACAATTGGCAAAAGCTCTGCTTCTATCAAATCAAGCGTTTTTTCATACTCATTCACCTCTTTGCCGCTCGGGTCATCAAACCCCATGTGAATAGTTTTTATCGCCTTTGGAAACATCGGACATGTCTCTTTTGCATGGTCACACACGGTGATAACCAAATCAAACGGCGTGTCCAAAACAGTCTCAATCACTTTGGAATGGTACGAATCTCTCCAGTACCCTTTACTCTGTAAAAGTTCTTTAGCATGTGGATTTACTGCACCGCTCGCTTTAACACCCGAACTCTGAGCAGTGACGCAATCGCCCATTTTTGCATTGATAAGTGCTTCAGCCATAATCGAACGGCAACTATTTCCCGTACATAAAATCAGTACATTCTTTTTCATATTTGACACTCTCCTGTTTGTGATGGTTTTTTTAATTTTGGAAGTTCGATATTTAAGTATTTTATCTCTTGCAACGCTTCAGTTCTAAATCTGTCTAAGGGGCTACGCAGTGCATAATACGCCCAAGTTCCTCTTCGCTCCACCCGTAAAAATCCGGCATCTTTGAGAATTTTAAGATGGCGGGAGAGACGCGACTGAATCATCTCTAAAGAGCTTTGCAAATCACACACGCATGTCTCTCCGTTTTCCTCAAGAAAACGAAGTATCAAAACTCTTGTTTCATCATTGAGTGCTGCAACGCTTTTTAAAAATATTTCCATGCCCTGCTCCGTTTGGATTTTCAAAATTGTAGCAGATTAAAATCGTTAAATCAAGATATGTTGATATTTAGATTAATTTTGCTATAGTTTCTTTTTTTAAATACAAATGGAGGATGAAATGACACTTGCCATGTTAGTTTTTTTGGTTACTTTAGTTTTTGTGATTTGGCAGCCGCGAGGTTTGCAAATCGGTACAACAGCGGTGGTTGGAGCAGTTATTGCACTTATGGTTGGCGTAGTAAACTTGCATGATGTACAAGCCGTTATCGCCATCGTTTGGGATGCTACTCTGGCTTTTATCGGGATTATCATTCTCTCCATGATACTCGATGAGATAGGATTTTTTGAATACGCAGCCATCAAAATGGCAAAACTTAGCGGTGGGAACGGGCATAAAATGTTTGTTTATATCCTGCTTTTGGGTGCAGTTGTCTCTGCTTTTTTTGCCAACGATGGTGCGGCACTTATCCTCACACCGATTTTACTTGCCAAGATGAAATACCTTAAAATGAAACCCCTGCCAATTTTCGCTTTTTTGATGGCGGGCGGTTTTATAGGCGATAGTGCTTCAAGCCCTCTTGTCATCTCAAACCTCACAAATATAGTGACAGCCGGGTATTTTCATATCGGATTTGTAGAGTACGCCAAAAATATGTTTTTGCCGAACTTGCTTAGCATAATCGCTTCCATCGCTGTTTTGTGGATTTATTTTCGCAAAGATATTCCCTTTGTCATCGATGTTTCCAAACTCCCTGAGGCGCACACCGTTATCAAAAATCAAACCATGTTCAAATTCTCTTGGTTCTTTTTGGCACTTTTGATGGGTGGATATTTTATAGGCGATTACTACCACTTACCGGTGAGTATCTTCGCTCTGGGTGGGGCTTTGCTGTTTTTGGCAATTGCAACGCACTACAAAGCTGTCAAACCAATCATGACTATCAAAGCCGCTCCATGGCAAGTAGTCTGGTTTAGCATCGGGCTTTATGTGGTTGTGTATGGGCTGAAAAATGCGGGTTTAACAGATGTGATTGCTTCGTGGATTCGTGAATTAAATACTCATTCTGATGCTATCGCTATCATCGGAACCGGATTTTTATCGGCATTTATAAGCTCTGTGATGAACAACATGCCAACGATTATGATTATGGACATCGCTATAGAACAAGTGGGCTTCGTGGGAAATGAAGCGCTTGTCTATGCAAAC
Source organism: Sulfurimonas sp. (assembly GCA_030646745.1). Lineage (GTDB taxonomy): Bacteria > Campylobacterota > Campylobacteria > Campylobacterales > Sulfurimonadaceae > Sulfurimonas. Next base: position 5,395 of record JAUSKV010000122.1, read on the forward strand.
ATCTTAGGCTCAAATCTCGGACCAAAAATGACACCTATCGGCTCATTGGCAACGCTGTTATGGCTCCATGTGTTGGCACAAAAAGGGGTAAAAATCAGCTGGGCGGAATACATGAAAGTGGGGCTTGTTATCACACCGCCCGTGCTTTTAGCGGCACTTCTTGGTTTAATATAACCCTTTAACGGATGTTACGCACTCAAACGAAAAAGTCTGTTTGAGTGCGTAACATTTTTAATGATGCTCTTTATCCCCGTGTATCATAGTCGATACTAAACCCTTTTCATCTCTGTTTTCTGCGATAATTACCCCGGCGATGTGAATTGGTACAAAA
>JAUSKV010000129.1 GCA_030646745.1 Sulfurimonas sp.
CTCCTCAATTCCTATGACAAAAACATGGTCAAACTCCAAACCTTTTGAAGCGTGAATGCTCATCATATAAATACTCTCACCCTCCATCTGATCCTGTTCACTCTGGAGAGTCAGCTCGTTTAAAAATTCATCAAGACTGGACTCGGGTGATTTTTTTACAAAATCACGAAATAGACCGTAGAACTCATCCATGTTGAGCGTTCTCTCCTGCTCATCCTGCATGCCGGCATAAATATTTTTGAGATGAAAAGTATCTTCGAGCAAATCAATAAAGTCGTATGTTGACTCTTTCGCAATCTGAGCAACATGTTCAATATCTTTTATGAACTTTTTGAGTGTTTGCGCATTTTTCTTTTTCACAAGCGCTTCCAACTCTTCTAAAGAAGCATTTGTAACATATTCAAAAATAGATGTATCATTTTTGTGAGCCGCAAGTTCCACCTTGTCTATACTTGCCTTTCCAAAACCTCTTTTTGGTTTATTTACTATTCGCTTAAATGAAAAATCATCATGAAAATTTGTTATAACCCTTATGTAACTTATCAAATCTTTAATCTCAGCTCTATCGTAAAAACGAAGACCGCCAACCAGTTTATAAGCTATTCCGGCACGGTTTAAACCCTCTTCAATGGAACGGCTCAGAACATTTACTCTGTATAAAATAGCTACATCCACTCCGCGAACGCCTGAATTTAAAAGCTTATTTATTTTGAGTGCTATTTTTCTAGCCTCTTCACTCTCATCATTTGAGTTTAAGATAGCTACATCCTCACCGCTCCCTCTTGTGCCTATTAGCTTTTTACCGAGTCTTGAACGGTTATGCTCTATGAGTGCATTCGCAACCTTTAAGATTGGCTCTTTTGAACGGTAATTCTCTTCGAGTTTAAAAACATTTGTACCTGTAAAATCTTCATGAAACTCCATTATATTCCTGATGTGCGCACCACGCCAACCGTAAATACTCTGATCGTCATCGCCTACAACACAGATATTTGAATGTGCCGTACATAACTTTTGTAAAAGTTTTAGTTGCAACTCATTTGTATCTTGGTACTCATCAATCATTATGTACTGATATTTTTCAGATGTTTTTTGTGCCAACTCTGGATTTTGCTCTAACAGCCTGTATGTCAAAGCTATCAAATCATCAAAATCAACGAGATTATTCTCTTTTAAATACTCTTCATACTCTTCATAAACTTTTGCAATCTGCTGATAATTAAAAAGCTCCGCCTGTTTATAAGCGTCATCCGGACTCATAAGAGAGTTCTTATATCTTGAAATTTCACTTGCTATCAAAGGAGTTGGAAGTTCTGAATTGATAGTTTTTATAATTCTTTTCTTATCATCCGTATCAATGACTACAAAATTATTTTGTCTATTTAAAAGATGTATATTAAATTTTAAAAAGAGTAAGCCAAACTTATGAAAGGTGCATAAAAGCGGTGGATATGCCACTTCACGTATCATCTCCAAGGAGCGCTCCCGCATCTCTTTTGCGGCTTTATTCGTAAATGTAAGTGTCAAAATATTTGAAGCAGGAATACCAACCTCTTCAATCAAATAAGCAAGCCTTGAAACTATAGTAGTTGTCTTGCCGCTTCCCGCACCAGCCAAAATCAAAACAGGACCTTCCGTTTGTCTTACGGCTTTTGCTTGCTCTTCGTTTAATTTTTTAAATATTTTTTCCATGTTTTCCACTATTATGACGTTCAGTATTTGTTAATTATTTTTATTATAACTAAATACCAGTAAATTATTACAGAACTATTGCAATAATTATAATTATGAGTTATAATTTTATTATCAATATTACTTATAGGAATTATTATGTTAAAAGATTTTGCAAAATTGCAAACATTCTTAATGGTTATAAAAGAGAAAAGTTTTTCTAAAGCGTCAGCAAAATTGGGCATCTCTCAGCCCGCAGTTACTCAACAAATTAAATTTATTGAAGATTATCTTGATACTAAAATAGTTGAGCGAAAGAAAAATGGAATTATCCTTACAAAAGAGGGTGAAGATTTGTATAGGATAGCCCAAAGACTTGATAAAGCAATTTCAAATAGTGAAAAAGAACTTCTAAAAATCATAAATAAAGAGTTTACTTTTATTATGGGTTCATCCTATGCAATTGGCAATTACATACTTCCAAATTATCTTTGTGATATAAAAAAAAGAATCGGTAATGAAGTGCATATGTTGGTGGGTTCATCAGCTGAAATGATAGACCAACTTGAAGATAAAAAAATAGATGTTGCCCTTATAGAATCGCCTGTAATCAGAGACGGAATTATCTATAGAGAGTGGGTGGAGGATGAGCTTGTAGTATTTTCAAATCAACAGATTCCAAAACATCTCAAAGTTGAAGATTTAATGGGATTTGATTGGATTTGCCGTGATGAAAACTCACATACAAGAAAACTTACTTCAGAAATATTTGAAGAGATGGGCGTTCAGTGCGGAAGCTTTAATGTGCTCGCAGTTTTGAGCAGCCCTACTTCCATAAAAGAGTCTATTCTTCATGCAGATCAAAATTCTGAGAGACCTTTGGTTTCTGTAATGTCAAGACATGTGATTCAAAGTGAGATAGCAGAGGGAAGACTTTTTGAGGCAAGACTTAAGAATTATAAAATAGAGAGAAAATTTTATATAGCTTACTCAAAAGAGAAAAAACATGACGCTTTTGTCGATAATGTTGTAAATTTTCTGCTTTCTTTGACAAAAATATAATTTAAGGGCAAGTTGCCCTTATTTTTTCAGAAACTTTGAATTTTCCGGATTTGATAAAAAAGATGCCATTGAATTTTCAACGCCTCTCTCATCAATCTCTTTATGAGCGTGATTTTCTTCTTCATAACTAGCTAAATTGATTAAAACTGGTGTTTCATCTATAATGATTTGCATAATGCTCAAGAGTGGTACGGTCACAAAACTGCCAATATTTTCCACTCCAAAACCAGCCTCGAAAATTAAAAAATCTCCCTGAATTAGAGCTGTTTCAAATGTATAGCCTGCTAAGAAAAAAAGAGTTAGCGGGCGAAACTCTGCATTAATTTTACTCGGTAATTCAGGCTCAAAGCTAATCTCTTCTATCCTACATAAAATCCCAAAATTTTGTTCTTTCTCAAAAAAATAGATTATCATATCACGAATGTTTTTTTGCATCAACGAAGCAAATTGCTTGTCTTCTATTACATTTTCTAACAATTTCTTTTCCTTGTATTTATTGGTGCAATTATATCAGAAACTCACATTTTTCTAATATCTCAAAATCTATCATCGCATTCAAAAGAGCTACTTTTGAAAAACTCCTAAGTTGACTCACTTTTATTTCTGTTTCAACTATTTTGCCCTCATCCAAAAGCCTCTCTCTCGTCGTACCCTTCAAAAGTGGCTCTTTTGGCGTTATCCACTGACCATTGCTATAAAAAGCTATGTTAGCAATAGTTGTATCTGTTACCAATAAATTTTTAATAATAAGCACATCATCACACCCATCCCTTTTGGAATAGAATGCCTCCAAATCTTCCCTAAAAGTAGACTTTTGCGCATAGTTTATCTCATTGTTAAAAATGAGTTTCAGAGAATTCACCACTCTTTTTTTGTATGTATGATATGAGATAATAATAGGGACATTCGCATGTGGAGTATAAACTAAACGGCATCTGTAAAGACCTATTTCTGGGGCTTTTATTTGCTCTTCAAGATTCTTAACCTCTTTTATTCCAAAAGCGTTTAAAACCCTCTCGTATCGCTTTTGATGGTATGCCATGTGTAAAGCCTTTCCATCAATAACTTTAATAGTCTCAAAATAGCTATTACTCTTCATTAAAGAGTGCCGTACTTAAATATCTTTCACCCGTATCGCATAAAATAGTAACTAAAGTTTTGCCCTGAAACTCTGCTCTTGAGGCGACTTGCATGGTAGCCCAAACATTTGCACCGGCTGAAATTCCAACAAGCAGACCCTCCTCTCTTGCCAACATTCTCGCTGTACTTAGAGCATCTTCATTACTCACTTTTATAACTTCTCCATACACTGTCACATCAAGAATATCCGGAATAAATCCCGCACCGATTCCTTGAATCATGTGAGCACCGGCGACCCCGCCAGAGAGTACTGGAGAGTTTTGGGGTTCAACTGCAAAAATCGCTATATTTGGCACCTCTTCTTTTAAAACTTTTGAAGTTCCGCCAAGTGTTCCACCTGTTCCAACAGCCGCAACGAAAGCATCAATATTTTTGTCTGTATCTCGAAGTATCTCTACTGCAGTTGTTAACATGTGGATTTCCGGATTCGATTTGTTTTGAAATTGCTGAAGTATGATACTGTTTGAAATATTTATTTGAAGCTCCACTGCCTCAGAAATAGCTCCACTCATCCCTTTGGAAGCCGGAGTTAAAACAAGTTCCGCACCCAGTGCTTTAAGCAAATTCCTTCTCTCTATACTCATAGATTCAGGCATTGTTAAAATAAGTTTTAGATTTAGTGCGGCACAAACTGCGGCAAGTGCAATTCCTGTATTTCCACTTGTAGGCTCGATTATAATAGTGTCATGCATAATCTTGCCCTCCTCCATTGCTCTTCTAATCATGTTAAAACCTATTCTATCCTTGACCGAGCTAGTTGGATTCATGAATTCACATTTACCAAGAATAGTTGCACCCGTAAGTGCAGATGGCTTATTTAATCTAACAAGTGGCGTATTACCGATAAGTTCTGTAATATTTTGTGCTATTTTCATGGGAACTCCTAGTTTATGAGCTGATTTTACACTCTAAAGTTATATTTTTTACTTAATTTATGAAAATTGATTGTTTAATAAAGTGGCGTTTTAGGGATTTAAAAAATGGTGCGACCGGGGAGATTTGAACTCCCACACCCGTAGGGCGCTACCACCTCAAGGTAGTGTGTCTACCGTTCCACCACGGTCGCATTTAGAGGTTAAAGCACCGAAGAGGTGCTTTATGACTTAGTTGATTAAGCTAAGTATGGGTTTGCGTAAAGTGCTATAAGAGCAATTACTAGTGCATAAATAACTTGAGCTTCAATCATTGCAAGAGCGATGAACATTGTAGTCATAAGTTTAGCACCTAAACCTGGGTTTCTTGCAGTACCAGCAATAGTTGCAGCAGCAGTATGACCCATACCGATTGCTCCACCTAAAGCAGCAAGACCAAGACCAAGTCCAGCAGCAATCATCGAGTATGCTTTAAGAGTTTGATTTGCAACTTCACCATCACTAGCGAATGCAGCAGCAGCGAATGCTACCATTAAGAAAAGAA
>JAUSKV010000132.1 GCA_030646745.1 Sulfurimonas sp.
TTCTTTTCAATACCATCATTTTGGCTACTACTTTTTTTATACTCTATACACTAAAAAAAAGCTCAACAAAACAAATTTCTCAACTCCCAGATGCTATGAAAGATTTGGCAAGCGGTGGCAGAAGTTTTCGACTCTCTCCAATCATGATTAACAGAGACGAAATAGCATGTATGTATGATTCCTATGAAACAACTAGACTAAAACTTTTAAAAGGAGACATATTTACACAGTTATATAAAAATCAAAAAGATATAGAACTAAAAAGCAAACAAAGAGAAAATATTAAACTTGAAGAGATGGCATTTCATGACATATTAACGGGAATGTTAAATCGCCGTAAATTTGAAGAGTTGTCTGCACTTGAAATAAAACAATCAAAGCGTTACAACCGTGATTTGACTCTTTTAATGTTGGACATAGATCATTTTAAAAATATCAATGACACCTATGGACATGCAATCGGGGATGAAGTTTTAAAACATTTTGCAAATATTTGTAAGCATATAGCAAGGGAAGCAGATATTGTAGCTCGAATCGGCGGAGAAGAGTTTGTAATCATCCTTCCGGAAACAGATATAGAGGGTGCATATAATTTCTCGGAAAGATTGCGTAAGGAAGTTTTTAACTCAAGTGTAACTATAGAATCTCAAACTATAAAATATAGTGTCAGCATTGGAATTGCAAGTTTAAAAGAGGACAAAGATGTAAAAACTATTTTGCAAAAAGCTGATGAAGCTTTATATGAAGCTAAAGAAAGTGGAAGGAATACTACCATAGTGTATAAATAAAGAACATCATTAACTTAAGTTATTTTAAATATATTTAACTTTAATTATTCTTTATGAATTTTTAGATATAATTCGCAAAATTTTCTAGGAGAAGGTGCCATACTGCAAAAGTATGCTTGTATCATCTCCTTAATTAAAGGTATATGATGCAAGAAAATGCACAAACAAACTCTCCAAAAGAAGAAGCGTTGATCACATTTGATGATTTAAACTTAAAAAAAGAAGTACTACAAGCAGTTAAATATGCAGGTTTTACGGTTCCAAGTCCTATCCAAGCACAAGCAATCCCTTTTGTTTTAGCGGGTCGTGATATAGTCGGTCAAGCACATACGGGTACAGGTAAAACTGCAGCTTTTGGACTTCCTGCTATTTCAAACATGCACTTAAAAGGTGGTGTTGAAGTTTTAGTTATTACTCCAACGCGTGAACTTGCTACACAGGTTTCTGATGAACTTTTCAAATACGGCAGAAACTTAGGTGTTAAAACTGTAACAGTTTACGGCGGTAGCTCATACAATAGACAAATTGACCTAATCGAGAGAGGCGGAAATATCGTTGTTGCAACTCCGGGTCGTCTTTTAGATATTCTTAAAAAGAATTTGGTAAAAAACTTCGCTCCTACTTTAGTTGTTCTTGATGAAGCCGATGAAATGCTTGATATGGGATTTTTAGATGATATTAATGAAATATTTTCTTACCTTCCAACTTCTCGCCAAACACTTCTATTCTCAGCTACTATGCCTCAACCAATCAAAACTTTGGCGAGCAGAATTCTTGATAATCCTGAATTTATCTCGATTACTAAAGGCGAAACTACAAATACAGATATTGAACAACTTTATTATGTAATCGAAGAGAGTGAAAGAGATGATGCGATTATTCGTCTTATGGACTCAGAAGATACGGACAAGTCAATTGTATTTTGTAGAACAAAAAGTGAAGTGGATAGACTCTCAAATGTACTTTCAAGTGCCGGTTATTTGGCAAATGGTCTTCATGGAGATATGGAGCAACGTCAACGTGAAACTGTTATTAAAGGTTTCAAGAACAATGGCGTTAAAGTTCTTGTTGCAACAGATGTTGCTGCGCGTGGTATCCATGTTGACAATATCTCGCATGTATTTAACTACCATATTCCATTTGATCCTGAGAGCTATGTTCACCGTATCGGTAGAACAGGTCGTGCCGGAACAAAGGGTAAGGCGATTACACTTTTAACTCCATTAGAGTTTAAAGAGCTTCAAAGAATCAAACAAAAAGTTGGAACTTCAATGGCACATGCTTTTGTTCCAAGTAAAAACGACCTTAGAAAAACTACACTTACTGCTTTAGTTAAAAAGATAGAAGACCAGCACATCTATGATGAAGCGCACAAAGTTTTAGACCTTCTTCGTTTAGATATAGATGAAGAAAAAATGGCTTTCAAACTTATCTCTATGCTTTTAGATAATCAAGAGATAAAAGGACCAAATAATATTGGTATCCCTGCCGATAGAATTGAAGAAATTTTAGAGAGAGCCGGTAGAAGAAGAGATACAAGAGGCTCAGGCGGCGGCTACAAGGGCAAAAATCGTTCATCAAGCGGCGGAAATCGTTCAGGTGGTGGCGGATCAAGCCGTAGTCGTGATGGTGGCGGATCTTCAGCTGGTGGAACAGGCGGCGGAGCAACTCGTAGTCGTGAAGGCGGAAACGGTGGCGGCTACCGTGGCGGAAATGCAGCTAGCGGAAGCAGAAGCGGTACTCCAAGAAGCAGCACACCTAGACACAGAGATTAATTCTCAAACCTTCGTATCTTACTTGATATGTGGAAATTCCCACATATCAGACCAATTCTACATACTAAATAAACCACAAAAATTTCGTTATAATTGTTAAAAATGGAGATTTCACATATGATAATTTATGAAGACAGTGGTCTATATATAGAAAAAGAGGTTAGTGAAATTCCTTGGCTTAAAATCTTTACAAAAAAGCCATACAAGGAACTTGGAGATTTGCCAAAGAGTTTAAGAGTAAGACTTTGGGATGCATATGACATTATAGAATTCGAGATGAAAAAATACTATCACCCTAAAAAAATAAATATGGCATCTTTTGCAAACATGCTTCCCCGTGTTCACATACATGTAATGGCAAGATTTGAAGATGACAGTTATTTTCCAAACCCTATGTGGGGCGAGAAGTTAAGAGAAGCTAATCTAAATTTGCCGGATGAGAGTGAGTTTTTTGAAATTTTAAAAGAGAAATTACAAAATTTTAATTCATTCAACATACCTAATTAATGAGAGTGATGTCATTTTAAGATTCTCTATTTTCTCTTAGTTCAAGGCGAAATAAAATAAAATTTCAACGCAGAAATTAGAGAAAAGAGTTATTTTAAAGGGGAGAATGGAACTAGAGCTGAACCCCATGTTAATCCTCCGCCAAAAGCATCAAGAAGCATTAGCTCACCGGCTTTGAGTGAGCCATTTTCATATATTTCATTTATTGCCATTGGGATAGAAGCACCTGAAGTATTTCCATACTTTTCAACTGTTATAACAACTTGATTCTCATTAAGTTTTAGTGCCTCACCAACAGCTTTTATAATTCTAAGATTTGCCTGATGCGGAATAAAATGGGTAATTTGCGAACTCTCAATACTATTTGTCTCTAATATCTCAACAACATCTTTTGTCAAAGTTCTTACCGCAACTTTAAAGGTTTCATTTCCCTTCATCTGCATAAAACATGCTTTTGACTCTTGGTCTATAGAATCATGAATCGAACCGCTGCCGCCATTTGGTGTCATCAATAAATCTGCATAAGTGCCGTCAGAACCGGTATGTATATCTATTATTGCTTCTTCTTTCTTATAGGTTGCACTAATTATTGCAGCACCGGCACCATCTCCAAAAAGTATGCATGTTCCTCTATCGGAGTAGTCTGTAATCGCAGAAAGCTTTTCTGCTCCTACTATTAGGATATTTTTTTTCATACCCGACTCTATGAATGCTTTAGCTATTGAGAGGATATAAACAAAGCCTGTACATGCGGCAGAGATGTCAAATGCAGTTACATGTCCGAGGGAGAGTTTGTTCGCGATTATTGTTGCAGTAGATGGCATACAAAAATAGTCAGGCGAGATAGTGGCACAAATCACCATGTCTATCTCAGATTTATCAATGCCGCTTCGTTCTATAGCTTTTTTTGCAGCTTCGACACCCATATCACTCGTTGTCTCACTCTTTGCAGCAATACGTCTCTCTTTAATACCTGTTCTTTTCGTAATCCATTCATCAGTCGTATCAACCATCTTAGATAAATCTTCATTTGTTAATATTTTTCGCGGAGCATAAGCACCGATAGAACGAAAAGCTGCATAGACCATTAAACTTCCTTTTGCTTTATTACTGCAAGTCTTGAAATAATGTGTTCATTTACACCCGTATCTACATATTTTATGGCTTGGTAGATAGCATTTTCTATAGCTCTTGCATCACTTTTACCGTGACTTACAATAGCACAACCCTTAATTCCGATAAGTGGAGCACCACCAATTTCAGCATAATCAATCTCTTTTTTAAGAAGCTTAAAAACCTTTCTCATCAAAAGAGCTCCGGTGATTGCGATAGGTGATTTTCTAATATAATCTTTAATAAGCTGACTTATCGTAGATGCAACACCTTCACTTGTTTTAAGAACTAAATTTCCGATAAATCCATCACAGGTAATAACATCGCAACTTCCGTTAAAAATATCTCCGCCTTCAACATTTCCCTTAAAGCCTCTATAGCCTTTTAGCAATTTAAAAGCTGCCTTTGTTACTTCATTACCCTTTGAATCCTCTTCGCCATTTGCTAAAAGTCCAATTGAAGGGTTTTCTATCTTTAAAACATCTTCTGCGTAGCATCCACCCATTACGGCAAACTCTACTATATGTTCAGGCTTGGAGTCTACATTTGCTCCAACATCTAAAACAACAGAACGA
>JAUSKV010000139.1 GCA_030646745.1 Sulfurimonas sp.
ACCTTATAGACATTCCGCTCTTTTTTGAAAAAGGTTCTTACGACATCAAAGATTGTGTTGTTGTTTACACACCCGGCGATATACAGCTAGAAAGATTTATGAAGCGGAATGGATACCCAAAGGAAGAATCTCTTAAAAGAATTCATTCACAAATGTCCATTGAAGAGAAGAAAAATAGAGCTACATGGGTCATTGATAACTCAAAAGATTTGAAACATCTTCAACAAGAGTGTGAAGAGTTTGTAAATAAAATAAAAGCTATATACTTGGAGAAAAAAAGTGACGGTATCTAAATATAGTGCAAATGGAAATGACTTTGTTGTTTTTCACACATTTATAAAAAAAGATAGAAATGAGTTAGCAAGACAACTTTGCCATAGACAAAATGGTGTAGGAGCGGATGGTTTAATAGTTTTAATTCCGTATTTGGCAGAGCAAGGAAATCAAACAAATATTGACTTTGAATGGCAGTTTTATAACTCGGATGGCAGTGTCGCGGAGATGTGCGGCAATGGAAGCCGTGCGTGTGCACATTACGCATTTGTGAACTCTCTTGCACCGAATAAAATGAGTTTTTTAACTCTGGCAGGTGTTATACAGGCTGAAGTAGAAGATAATATGGTTTTGAGTGAACTTACTCCTCCAAAAATTTTGGATAGAACAATTATAGAAAATGGCAAATCATGGTGGAAAATAGATACCGGAGTTCCACATTTGGTGCATTTTACGCAAAATATAGAAGTGTTTAACATAGAAGAAGCCAGAGAACTACGACACAAATACAATGCGAATGTAAATATTGCTTTTGTTGAGGGTAAAAATCTAAGAGTCCGTACCTATGAGCGCGGAGTAGAAGATGAAACTCTGGCTTGTGGAACTGGAATGGCGGCTTGTTTTTTTCGTGCATTTCAAGAGGGTTTAGTAAGCAATAATATAGAAGTTTATCCTAGAAGTGGCGATACGCTTTATTTAGGAATGAATGAAAGAACGATTACATTTCAGGGTGAAGTGAAAAAGGTGTTTATAACAGAGATTTAAGCGTTTCCGCATGTGCCCGAGTGAAGGGATAAATATACTCGGGATGCCGAGTATAAGAATGTGGAAACAGAAAAGAGAAAATCACAGTCCTGCAGCTTCTACTATTTTAGCTTGATGGTCTGTAATTAAAGGCTCTATAATCTCATCCAAGAGACCGCCTTGCATAATCTCAGCAAGTCTGTAAAGTGTTAAAGTGATTCTATGATCACTTATACGATTTTGCGGATAATTATAAGTTCTAATGCGTCCGCTTCTATCGCCTGTTCCAACTTGAGAAGCACGGTTTGCACTATCTTTTGCAAGTGCTTCTTGCATTTCAAGGTCATAAAGTCTCGCTTTGAGAACTTTCATCGCCTTGTCTTTATTTTTGTGTTGAGATTTTTGATCCTGATTTGTCACGACTATACCTGTTGGCAGGTGCGTAATACGAACAGCGGAGTCAGTTGTATTAACACTCTGCCCGCCACAACCGCTTGAACGCATAACATCGATTTTCAAATCATTTTCATTTATCTGAACTTCAACATCTTCAACTTCAGCCATTACTGCAACCGTAATTGCAGAAGTGTGAACACGCCCTTGTGACTCTGTTGCAGGAACTCTTTGTACGCGGTGCGTTCCGCCTTCATATTTCAACCTGCTATAAACCTGATCACCTTTGATAAGTGCGATAACCTCTTTATACCCGCCGGCATCGGAAGGCGAAGTACTCATAATCTCGACGCTCCACCCTTTAAGGTCGGCATAACGGACATAAGCATCAAAAAGATTTCCAACAAAGATTGCAGCTTCATCTCCACCTGCGCCAGCACGAAGCTCGACGATGATATTTCTATCATCATTCGGGTCTTTTGGTAAAAGGAGAAGTTTTATCTGCTCTTCTATCAAAGGAATTCTTGGCTCAAGCTCTTTAAGCTCCTCTTTTGCCATATCAATCATCTCAGGATCTGCCAGCATTGCTTTTGCATCTTTGATTTCATTAAGAGTATCTCTGTACTCATGTGCTTTTTCAACGATTTTTAAAAGTGAAGATTGTTCTTTTGAGAGAGCTGTCATTCGTTTGATATCGGAGGTGATGTCAGGAGAACTTAGCAAGTTGCTAAGTTCGTTATAACGGTTGATAAACGGTGTAAGTTTATCGGCTAACATTAATTGTTAACCTTAGAGAGCGTTAACAGATTTGTGAAGACGACTAACTTTTCTTGCTGCTGTAGCTTTTTTTAAGATACCTTTGCTAACAAATTTGTGAATTTGTTGGTTTGCTAATTTAAATGCTGCTGTAGCTTCTTCTTTGTTACCTGCTTCAACTGCAGAATTAACACCTTTTACAATGTTTTTAAGACGAGTTCTGTAGAAACGATTTCGTTCAGCACGAACGATAGTCTGGCGAATTCTCTTAATTGATGACTTGTGATTTGCCATGTATGAGTCCTTCTCATGAAATTTAGTGCGGAATATTAGCTTAAAAATAATTAAATTTAAGTTAAAGACAA
>JAUSKV010000141.1 GCA_030646745.1 Sulfurimonas sp.
TTTTGGGGATGTTCTGATTGTCGGACTTAATTCTGACGCCTCTGTTTCTCGTCTTAAAGGTCCAAGTCGCCCTGTAAATATTGCAGAAGATAGAGCGTACATTTTGGCGGCACTAGAAGCAGTTGATTTTGTTGTGCCATTTGCAGAGGATACTCCCTATAATCTTATAAAAATGATACAACCGGATGTTCTTGTAAAGGGAGGAGATTACGAAGGAAAAGAGGTTGTCGGAACAGAATTTTCGGGTGAGTTAAAACTTGTTGATTTTGTAGATGGGAAGAGTACGACACAAACTATCCAAAGGATACAGGGAAAATAGTTTTTTGGAAGCGATGTCATAAAAGTTGTAATTATCTCTCGTTCCCAAGGTCTCCTTGGGAACGAGAAAAAGAATACAGGGGAAATAGGAGGGGGAGTTAACTAACTCCCAGCTCCTTAACAACTTCAATAACTTCCGAAGCTGTGATACTCTTCATACACTCATGATGCCCAAGCGGGCACTCACGTTTCATGCATGGGCTACACTCCATCGCATGTCTTATGATTGCGCTTTTTTCATTCATCCATTGTGAGGTTTCGGTATGCTTTGTAGGTCCAAAAATAGTAACAGTCGGCACTTTATATGCCGCCGCTACATGCATGGGTCCGCTGTCGTTTGTGATAAAAAGAGAGCATCCGCCGATATTTGCGCATAGTTCTTGAATATTTGTTTTTCCTGCTAAATTAGTGCAAGGGACACCTAGGTTTTGTTCTATCTCCTTTGCCATATCTATCTCATTAGGTCCGCCGAAAATGATGATATCAAACTTCTCTGAAAACTCTTTGGCGACGGCTGCAAACCTCTCAGGATACCATCTTTTTGCACTTCCGTAAGTTGCTCCGGCATTGATGCCAAGAGTTGGTTTATCAAACTTTTTTGGCTCAATGTAGAGCATTAAATCTCTGATAGTTCCATCAAAATCATCTACATTAGTCATGCTAAGTTTTGCATACTGCATTACTAAATGTTGGTTAGCGGAAATTTTTGGAGTGTGAGAGAGTAAAAACATTGAGTGCCATGAACGTTTAGCAATGCAGAGAACGGTATTTGTAAATCTCAAAAGAAGTGAAGCATGGAGCTGATTTCTGAAGCTTATTGCTAAGTTAAACTCTCCTAACTCTTTTGCCAGTTTATAGGTTGCTAGCAATCTATTAGAACTTTTTTTTGTCTCATCTACAATAGCTCTTTCGCACTGCGGATGATATTTGAGTGCTTCTATGCTTACAAAACTACCGACAAAAGTAAATCTTGCATGCGGGTAATATTGAGATAAAAGCTCAATAGCCGGAGTTGCCATAATGGCATCGCCTAGCCAGTTTGGAAGTATGATTAAAATCCTCATTATTTCATCCACCTGTTTTTCTCTAATAATCCGGCTTCTGCTGTGTCCACCGCAAAAAGTAACTTCTTCATTTTTTCTACACTCTCTTTACTTCCGACATGTTCAACAACTTCTTTAAAATTATATTTGATATATCCATCGTTTGTGACTAAACCGATGAGGTCTCCTGCAAAAAAGTAGGCAAATCTCTCCTTCACATCTTTGTCAAAAAGTGAACTTCCCATAGTTGTGATATTCGCTTCAAGCCCAAGCATGTCAACTAAAGTAGGAAAAATATCATTATGCGAGCCAAGGGTTTTTATCTCTTCATGTTTAAATATTTTAGGTGCATAGATAATAAGCGGAATTCTAAAATGTTCAATCGATGCCAGAGGCTTGTCATCTCTGCCATGGCTTTTTGCAATCTCATTAAGAGCATCTCCGCTTCCATGGTCTGAGGTAAAAACAAAGATAGTTCTCTCAAACCATGGCTCTTTTTTTACACTCTCCATAAAGCGCTCGATTGCACTGTCTGCATAAATATAGGCGTTGAGAGCACCGTTATAATTTTGCAGGTCATGCGGAAATCTCTCAAACTTTTTGCTTGGGAGATAAAAATCGGAGTGTGTTGAGTCGGTAAAAGCAAAGCCCAAAAACGGCTCTTTCATGGCGTTGAGTTTTTTATGGTAAAAATCAAGCATGTTGAAGTCGTAAGTGCCTGTGAGTGGCGTTCTTCCCTCATCACATGTCTCTACATTGGGCATGTCATCCGCACCAAAATAGTCGTCAAACCCTGCTAAATGGCTCACCGCATCCACTCGGTAGGAGCGATTATTTGCTGCTTGCATGGAGAGCGTGGAGTAGCCGTTATTTTTTGCGATTTGTCCAAGGTAGCTGAGGTTTGAAAGCTCTAATCCTTTACCAAGATACTCAAATCCTGTTGGGATAGTAATTCCCGTAAAAATGGAAGTTATACCAAAAATAGAGCGGTAGCCGTTGGAGTAAAAATTTGTAAATTTCAGCCCTTCACTGGAGAGCTTTTTAAAGTAAGGCGTTACATTTAACTCTTTGTAGCGGGTAAAACCATCCACATGTTCGGCTCCGAAAGATTCTAATAAAACTATGACAACATTGTATTTCGGATTCTCTTTTTTTGCGTATGAACGAAGAAGCGGTTATTCTTTATCTGTAAAAGGTGCATTTGGGGTCTGCATCGCTTCTTGCGTGATTTGTATGGCATCTTCAAGTTTTGCAAGTGAATGTTTTGATGCAGTTTTTGCAGTTCTATAAATGGTAAAAAAACCGTTGAAAGCGAGGTTTCCGCTGCTTACTTTGTTTACTGCATAAGCATCGCTACTGCCAAAACTCTTGCCTCCAAAGTTGTTTCTGACGCCTAGAAATAGAGCTAATATGGTTATAATTGTTAATATTATGAGCTTTCTGCCAGAGAAAAAAATTTCCAATTTTTGAGAAAAAACTTTATAAATAGTGTATAAAAATATGCCACTGAGGGCAATCGCACCAAGCGTAAAAGGAAGCATAGAGCCAAACGCCATTCCAATTATGATGTCACTATCATCGCCAAGGTTAAAAATCTCGCTTGACATGTGTCTGTGGATGTAGTCGTAGTAGAGAACATCGCTAAAGCTGAGTATAAAAATAGCGTTTAATATTAGTGCCCAAAAAAGTGCAACAACGGCTCTGTATTTAGGGATTTTAATAAAAAGCAGAGCCAAAACAAAGAGGGACGAAAATGTAAAAAGAGTAATCATGTCAACACGAAAG
>JAUSKV010000056.1 GCA_030646745.1 Sulfurimonas sp.
TATCCCGTCGGCAAATCGTAGTAATAGGAGATGATTATGGCGCTTATGCTAAAAAACCACCCAATGCCAAAACTGGCGAAAAGTGGGTTTTTAAAGGAGAGTGCTGTCGCCATGAGTGCCGGGGCGATAAGTAAAACAAACACGACCAGCACACCTGCTAAATGTACCGATGATGTGACTGTAAGAGCCAAAAGCGAGAAGAACAAAAGCTCCTTGTAAAAGCCACTTAGTCGCGGATAAACTTTCCAGATAACAAGAGCAATAAGAGCGTAAATTGCTCCACTTTTTAGCACATCGCTCATCGGAGTAAAGAGTATATCGTTGGCTAATAGTGATTTAAAGTGCTCCATTCCCTCTGCTGAGCTTGATAGGACCATCATAATTCCACTTGCGCCCAGAACATATAAAAGCCCGATAAATGCCTCCAGTTTCATATCTCTTTGCGAAGCAACGGCTATTAAAAAAGCACTCAGCATGGCAAAGGAGAGAGTTAAAATGTAAAAGTACTCTCCATGAAAATATCCAAGGCTTACAGCCGAGCCAAGCGCTGCAAATTGAGCAATGGCAAGGTCTGTAAATATAATTCCTTTTTCTAAAATTCTTATCCCAAACCATGCATGTATCATCACAAGGATAATTACTAAAGCGATAGGAACTAAGAGAATGTCAATCATTTTATGGCGCTTGTAAGGTAGTCAAAAAGCGAAACCAAATCTTCAATAGTATCCAGTGCTCCGACATCGTGAGGCATGATCACAACTTTAATTCCTGATTTCTCACTGATAAACTCAGCCGTTTTTGTATCGTGATAGACATCATGCAAGATACAGCAAGGGCTCTCTTTTTTTATAAGTTCAATGAGCTCCATAGTGTGTTTTGAACTTGGCGGGATTCCGGGGAGCGGCTCAATCGTCGCAATAGAAGTGAGCCCATACGCATGGTTAAAATACGCCATAACATTATGGTACTGTACAACTTTAAGGGCGTTTTTGTCTGCCATTTTGCTTTTCCACGTGTTAAGCTTTTTATTCCACATGTCAGAAAACTGTGCATAATTTTTTTCATACACTGCACTGTTTTGGCTGTCTATAGAGATTAAAAACTCTTTTATAGTTCCGGCAAGAATCAAAATATTGTTTGGGTCAAGGTGAAAGTGCGGATTTCCCTCAGGATGCACATCACCGCCTGAACGGTCAACGCTTGTCGGTTTTTGCAAAAGTTCTACATGCCGTGAAAGGTCTAAAAATGTTTTTGCAGTTGTAGCTATTTTTGGGTTTGAAGCACGCTCGATGAGTGGAGGGAGCCAACCGATTTCTAGCTGTCCTCCGTTCATAATAAGTGCATCTGCATCTCTGACTTTGGCTATAAGCGAAGGGCGCGGAACAATAAAATGCGGATCCCAATTTCCTTTTGCCAAAACTACCGTATCAACCTTGTCTGCGCCGATTGCTTTTGTAAGAGCACCGATGTAAGGGTAGGTAACGGCAACACTCAGGTTAGCAAAGAGTGTAAGCGGCAAAAGAAAGAGCAGTGCGAAAATATATTTTTTCATATTTATCTCCTAAAAACTATGGGCGCCATGTGCGCCGATAGCAAATGTTAATTGAAGAATAATTTCATCAATCGCCTTTTTGTTTCCATACATCTTAAATGTCTCATCATACGAATATTGGAGTCTCAGCTGCGCAAATTCACTTGTTTTATAGGAAGCATTTACTGTTGTTTTAGCACCGTAAGAATCTTGTAAAAAATCCTCGTATCTCAAACCGGCTTTCCAGTTCTCGTCCATCTGATAAATCAACTGCGTGTAGTAGCCGCTCTGTTTTTTATCTTCGCCGATTGTTACATCATCGCTTATCATATCTCTGCGTAAAAGTTCACTCTGCCAGTTGATAAAGCTGTAGCTGTTAAAATAGTTTTTGATGCTCAAATCAGCACCGTAAACCTCAGAATTGCCCTTGTAAATAGCTGCTGCCGATTCTGCATCTTCTATATTTGAGACACCGTTTGCATAGCTCACTCCAAGAAGCAGAGAAGCATCTTTTATATCAAATGAGTTCTTTAAATATCCGACATAGAGTGCTTCGCCGTCTTTTTTATCAAAATCATTGGCAAATGTGCCGCCGTTTCCTTTTTGCATCGCCTCAAATCCCAGTTTCATATACCATGGAGTCGGAGCCAACCACTGAAACTGAACTCCGGGAGCATTGATTCCTTCGGGTGATAAAAAGCTGTTATATACAAGAGGTGCATCTGCAAAATCCCAAACATGTGCATGTTGAGAATTCAGGCGTCCAAAATCAGATTTAAACTTTCCGCCTTTCACTTTTAAACTGTATGGCAGTGCTTTAGTAGTGAAATAAGCTTCTTCGATTTCAACACCCTCTGTACTGTGATGAAATATGCCATCAAGCTCAAAAGCTTGGTCAACATTGCTATGCATCGCTAACTCTGCATAGTTTAGGTTAAAACCGTTATTTGTATTGAACTCTTTAAATGTTCCATACTCTCCATAGTTTGAAGTCGGAGCACTCTTTTCTAAATCAGTGTTGCTTACATTTCTGCTAACGAAACTGGTATCCATAATAAGTGAAATGTCGGGTATAAATTTTGATTGGTCAAAACTCCCACCACTCTCTCCTGCTAGTGTCAAAGTTGCACAAAGTGTGCTTAATAATAGTAATTTTTTTTGCATAGGTATCCTAAATAATTTATTTTTGTTTGTAAGGTTTTGTTTATTTGTATTTAGGAGAGGAGAGGAGGAGCGCGACTTTTGTAAGTGGTTTGTTTTGCCTGAGAGTTTAAAATTTGTGTTTGTAAAAAGATAGATTTAAAGCTGAAGAGTTCTACTTCTTTAAAATCAACCACTACGTCGGCAGAGACCGAGTGGTTATCGACTATACAAACTTGACATGTAGAGCTATCATGACTCTTCACATGCTCAATTTCATGCAGAGCCGTAAAGGTTGTGGCAATGATAAAAAGCACAGAGAGAATAAGTCTAAATTTCATAAACGCAATTTTAGCTGATTTTACTTAAATGCGATTTAGTCGCACTGATAATAGATTGCTTTGTCGTTCCTCCTCGCGATGACGGTTGATTTTCCATGTCATTGCGAGCAAAGCGAAGCAATCTAAGAGGTGCAGCAGAAAAAAAAGATTTAAGAACTTTTTATTGTGCTACTTTTGGTAACTCGCTCGATAAAATATCAAGATTCGGAAGCATAATAATCTCTATACGGCGGTTGAGTGCTCTTCCCTCTTTCGTGTCGTTGTCTGCACGAGGGTGGAATTCGCCAAAACCTGCGGCTGACACATTTGTAGATAACACGCCTTTTTCAATCATCAAGTGAAGAACGCTGAGCGCGCGGGCAGTTGAAAGCTCCCAATTGCTTGGAAAACTTGAACTCTTAATCGGCACGCTGTCTGTATGCCCCTCAATCTGGAACTTACGGTCGGTAAAATCTTTTAATACATTTGCTATATTTGCAAGAGCTATCTTTCCATCGGCATTCACCACGGCATTTCCGCTCGCAAAAAGAACATTCTCCGGCAGATTGATAACAATTCGTCCATTCTCTATGGTAACCGTGAGCTGTCCGCCGTCAATCATCTTTTGAAGCTGTTGCACAAATCTGGCATAAATCTCATTTCGTTTTTTGGTTTCAGCATCAATTCTGCGCATAGTTTCTAGCTGTCTTTCATAATCTTCTAGCTTCAGCAGTGACGAATTCAGGAGATTTTGTGCATCATACAGCTCCTCTTGAAGAGCCAGTTTTTTAATATCAAGACCTGAGAGTTCATTTTTTGTTTGTGCTATCTCTTTCTTATTCATTTTAATCAGATGTTCCTGCTCTTCAATGGTTTTTTCAGCCATTTCTAACGAAGATTTTGTTTTGTCAAGCTCTTGCAGCGTCGCTTCATGCGTCTGCTTCATAACACAGCCGGAATTAAACAGTGCCAAAAGACCCAACGTTACAATAATTGCCAATTTCATATTACTCTCCTTTTTCTGCTTCGTTTATTTTTGCATAACTTTTTTATCTACAAGCATCTTCGATTTATCTTGTATTTTATTTTCTCTTTCTATATCTCTTTGTCGTCTTTCTATATCTTTTTTCAGTCGTTCCGCCTCTTTGTTCTTAAGTTTATCTTCTCTATGTATCTGTTTTTGTGTATTTCTTTGGGTTTGAGTCTCTTGCGTTTGGGCAAATTTTTCTACTCTGTCTTGCTGTTTCTCTCCCATCTCTTCCTGTTTTTCATTGAACTTATTTTGCTTTTGCTCATTTGATTTTGCTTTGTGTTCCGCCACCGTTCCAACTTCAACAGCTAGTAATAAACACGATGCACCAAGAAGTGCCAATACTGTTTTTTTCATTATTTTCCCTTTTAAGTAAATTGCATTATTATAACTCAGATTATTGAAATTATTATAAAAACATATAGTTTATGTTAATATATAAAAACATGTTTCGTTTAAGGAGTTTCGTCATGAAATATATTCGTTTTTTTAATCAACTCACTCTACATGATGTTCCCATTGTGGGCGGGAAGAATGCTAGTTTGGGCGAGATGTATCAGCATCTCACTTGTGAGGGAGTAAACATTCCTAATGGTTTTGCAACTACGAGCGATGCCTATTGGTTGCTGTTGGAAGAGAACAAGATAAAAGATAAAATAAAAGATGCGCTTGAAGGTCTTGATATTTCTGACACTGCCAATCTTCAAAAACGAGGTAAAGAGGTTCGTGAATTAATACTCTCTTGTAAACTTCCGCATGTGCTTGAAGAAGAGTTGTTGGAGGCATACGAAATTTTGTCGGATGAATATGGTTCACAAAATGTTGATGTCGCAGTTCGCTCCTCCGGAACGGCTGAGGATTTGCCGGATGCAAGTTTTGCAGGACAGCAGGAGACTTTTTTAAATATCAACAGTAGCGATAAACTTCTAAAGAGTGTATTGAAGTGCTATGCTTCGCTCTTTACCGACCGTGCAATAAGTTATAGAACAAGTCGCGGATTTGACCACTTCAAAGTGGCTCTCTCAGTCGGTGTGCAGAAGATGGTGCGAAGCGACACCTCGTCAAGCGGAATCATGTTTACGGTTGACACGGAGAGCGGTTCACAAAATCTGATACTTATAAACTCCATCTGGGGCTTGGGCGAGAATGTGGTAAGCGGAAGAGTCAACGCAGATGAGTTTTTTGTTTTTAAACCTACACTCAAAGAGGGAAAAAACACCATTCTAAAACGTGCACTCGGAAGTAAAAAAGAGAAGATGCTTTATGGAGGAGATGAGAGTAGTCAGACACAAAATGTGAGTACCTCGGCAGAGGAACAAAGCAGTTTTTCCATAAATGACAGCGAGGTGATAGCCTTAGCAAAAGCAGCGCTTATTATTGAAGAGCATTACAGATGCCACATGGATATTGAGTGGGCAAAAGACGGAAGAGATGATAAACTCTACATAGTTCAAGCAAGACCAGAGACCGTGCAAAGCAAACTTCATGATGAGATCAGCATAGAAAAATACTCACTTCAAAAGAGTGCAGATGCCAAAGTTTTAACCTCAGGAAGATCTGTCGGCGATAAAATAGGCAGCGGAAAAGTGAGAGTTATTCACAATATGTCGGAGTTCGGTACATTTGAGGAGGGAGAAGTTTTGGTTGCTGAAACCACAAACCCCGACTGGGAACCGATTATGAAAAAAGCCTCAGCCGTTATAACAAACCGAGGAAGCCGTACCTGTCATGCCGCCATAGTAGCCCGTGAAATAGGGGTGCCTGCTGTGGTTGGATGCAACAATGCAACAGAGATACTCCAAAACAGTATGAGCGTTACTGTGAGTTGTGCAGAGGGCGATGAGGGTTATATCTATGAGGGGGAGATTCCATACTCTGTAGAAACGATAAATATGAGCGACCTAAAACCGACAAGAACAAAACTTTTTATGAATATAGGAAATCCGGCTGAGGCATTCAATCTTGCAAAAATGCCAAATGACGGGGTTGGACTTGCCAGAATGGAGTTTATCATGACCAACTCCATAAATGCCCATCCGATGGCGCTCGTTGACATGCACAAAGGTTTGGATGTCAAAGATAGAGCTGAAATTGTCTCGTTTGCGGCAGGATACAGTGACATGAAAGAGTTTTTTCTGCAAAAAATCAGTGAGGGAGTCGGTACAATCGCCGCCGCTTTTTATCCAAAACCCGTCATCATAAGAACAAGCGACTTTAAAAGCAATGAGTACAGAAACATGCGAGGCGGATTTGTGTATGAGGCGGAGGAGGAGAACCCGATGATAGGCTTTCGTGGTGCGAGCCGTTACTATGATGAAAGCTCCAAAGAGTCGTTCGAGTGGGAGTGCGAGGCTCTGAAGCGAGTGCGTGACGAGATGGGACTTACAAACATAAAAATAATGATTCCTTTTGTAAGAACACCCCAAGAGGGAAAAAAAGTGGTAGAGATTATGAAAAGTCAAGGTTTGGTTCAGGGCGAAAACTCTCTTGAAATATATGCTATGTGCGAAATTCCTGCCAATGTAATCATAGCCGATAAATTTTTAGAGATATTTGACGGCTACTCTATCGGCTCCAACGACCTGACACAGTTGACACTCGGAGTTGACCGTGAGAGTGCAAAAATAGCACACATATTTGATGAGAGAAACGAAGCTGTGAAGAGAATGTTGCAAATGGCGATAACGGCATGTAAAAAAGCAGATAAATATATCGGTATCTGTGGACAGGCTCCTTCTGACTATCCTGAAATCACCCAATTTTTAGTCGAAAATGGGATAGATTCTATCTCTCTGAATCCAGATTCTTTGTATAAAATGCATGTGGTTGTAAGTGAGATTGAGAGTAAGCTTTAAAAATGATTTTTTGTAAAAGCTTACCTCTTTAAGGCAAAAGACTTCTTGCAATTTTGCAAGAAGTCTATTTAACCGCTATCTTTTTAACTTCTTTCTCTTTCTCTTTAACCTTTATTTTTGGAATTATTACTTCAAGAACACCGTCTTTTGACGCAGCCTCGATATTTTCTACATCCACATTATCAGGCAGAGTAAAGTTTCTTTGGAACTTACCAAAAGATGTCTCTATCTTGTAGTAATCCTCCTCTTTTACCTCTTTTTTGAAATTTCGCTCACCGGAAATTTTGAGTATATTATCCTCAATATCCACCTTAATATCCTCTTTTTTCACCCCTGGTAAATCTACATCAACATGGTAAGCAAACTCGCCCTCTCTTGTATTCATCGTAGGTACAAAGCCAGAAATAGAGGACTCTTCACTCAAATCAATCTTTGGTAAAGTGGCACTTAAATAGTTAAACCTTCTGTTGAGGTCTCTTAAATCTTTAAAAGGGTCAAATCTTGTAATTAACATGGCGAACTCCTGAAAAATAATTTTATATACGGCGGTAGTAAATAACATAAATGAATATTTACTACCGTCTATACTTTTGACAGTTTAAATGAAATCAGATTAATTTAACTTTAAATAATTATATGAAACAATATTATGCATCTTTCTTCTTTTAAGTAATAGATAGATACAATAAGGCAAGGATAATTATTTTCCTTTATACTTTTTATTTTCGAAGGATTTAACATGTCAACAACAAAAGAGAATTTAGATACTGCCTTTTGCGGTGAAAGTCAGGCGTACCAAAAATATAGTGCTTTTGCTAAAAAAG
>JAUSKV010000159.1 GCA_030646745.1 Sulfurimonas sp.
ATCTTTCCTCCAGATACTCATGCGCCATATAACTGCTTCTGACATAGGGCGAACTTTTTATATGGGCAAACCCCATCCTCATTCCAAGCTCCCGCAACTCTTCAAACCGCTCAGGGTGAACATACTCAACCACCTCTGCATGTCTGCTCGAAGGTGCAAGATACTGACCGATACTGAGATATTTGCAACCCACATGAAGCAACTCTTTCATAAGCGCCGCTACCTCCTCGTCTTTCTCCCCAAAGCCAAGCATTATTCCACTCTTTATAGCAATTGTCGGATTCAAAGTTGCCAACATATGCAACACCCGCAAAGAGCGATTATACTCCGAACCTCCACGCACACCGTAGAGACGGGGCACCGTTTCAAGATTATGCCCTACAATTTCAGCTCCGCTCCTAGCCACCTGCCTCAGTGCATCCCCATTTTCTAACATGTCGGGGATGAGCAGCTCCACGACAATGGAGTTATTTATAGCTTTGATGGCATCCACGGTTTGACAAAAATGTTCTGCTCCTCCATCGCTTAAATCATCCCTCGTAACGCTAGTAATAACCGCATGTCGCAGTCCAAGTTGCTTCACGGTTAAAGCAATATTTTGAGGTTCATTCCTATCGACTGCAATCGGTTTTCCCTTATTCACCGCACAAAAACTGCAGGCACGGGTACAAAGTGTGCCTAAAATCAAAAAAGTCGCCTGTTTTTTAGAGAAACATTCGCTGATATTCGGGCACATCGCTTCTTTGCAGACAGTATTCACCCCGCCATGCATAAACATCGACTCTAACTCCTGATTGCCGCTGAGTGAGATTTTTTTGCGTAGCCACTCCGGCTTAGGTTTCATCATGTTTTGCATCTATATTCCACCCTTTTTGACTGTATTTATTTACTAAAAGTTCGTATGAGCGCTCTTTTTCTGATAAGCCGAGCGTGTCCCATGTAAGAGTAGCATCAAAAGTTTTTTTAAACATTTCGAGCAACCTATCTGTAAGCCGTTCAGGTGTTATCGCTTGTTGCAATCTATCTAAAGAAGCCGCAACTCCCAGACCCGACTCTTCCAAAAACAGATCTTCAAACAGCTCACTGTTAAGGCTGATAGGAATAGTTCCATGTTGAAACAGCACATCTCTACTGTAGCGTTGCGCATTTCCGCCCATCTTCTTGCCATCTATTAGGATGTCATAGGGTTCATAGGATGCCAAACAGAAATTTGACTTTGAAGTTTGCAGTTTCAAATCATGTGCAAATGCAGCATTTAAACCCAACTTTTTATAAAGTTCTAGGAGAAAGCCGCACAGATATTCGTAACTTTTTTTTACTCCCAAATCTTTCAAACTCTCTCTGGGAAGTATCAATGTATAGGACAAATCCCCGCCATGCATCAGCACCCCGCCACCTGTCATACGGCGGACATGCGAGAGTTTCTCCTTTTGAAGAGTTTTCAAATTAAGAGCGCTCTTCACATCTGAGAATCTACCAAAACTAAGCGAACGCTCCCATCTGTAAAGTCTAAGAATCGGCAGACTCTCCTTTGAAAACTTTTGCAAAAGAGCCTCATCCACTGCCATGTTATACTGCGCTGATCCAACTCCCGTATCAATGAATCGCCATAACTTCAACATAAAAAACCCCTTTGTGGATTTAACATAAAATTTATTGTTTTCTATGTAATTGTGTTATTATACTGCTTAAATTAAAGAGAATCAACATACTTTCAAAGGGTGTGAAATGAATAAGAAGTGGATTGAAAAGAGTATAAATAAATTTCCTGTTGAACCGAATTTGATTAATTATGCACATGTTTACAAAGAGTTTCGTTGGGAAGGTGTTGCTGACGAATTTGAGGGAGTGCCTGCAGGTGGCTTAAATATCGCACATGAAGCGATTGACAGACATGCTAATGGAGCATTGGCAGAGAAAACTGCTCTGCTCTGGCTGGGGCAAAACGGAGAGAGAAAAACATACTCTTTTGCTCAAATGAAAAAAGAGACGGCAAAGTTTGCGAATGTTCTGAAAACTTTAGGCATCTCAAAGGGCGAAAGAGTTTTTACCCTCTCTCCTCGCATTCCACAACTCTACATCTCTGTTATAGGAGTACTCAAAAATCAGAGTGTTCTTTGCCCTCTCTTCTCGCAGTTTGGACCCGAACCGATACTTCAGCGCATGTTGCGTGGCGATGCAAAAGTGCTCTTAACCACAAAAGCACTCTTTGAAAAAAAGGTGGTTCCGATTTTAGAAAAACTCCCCGAACTTCACTACATTCTCCTCTTTGACACCGAAACACATGAGAGCGAAAAAGTGCTCTCTTTTTCTCGTCTAATGGAGGAAGCCTCAGACACATTTGAGATACCCTACACAGACCCCGAGGATATGTCCATTCTGCATTTTACAAGCGGAACAACAGGAATGCCAAAGGGAGTGGTACATGTGCATAAAGCCGTATATACCCACTGGATGAGCGGAAAATATGTACTTGATTTTCATCCAAATGACAACTACTGGTGTACCGCCGACCCCGGCTGGGTGACCGGAACTTCCTACGGAATTATCACACCATGGATACACGGAATGACAAACATAGTGGATGAGAGTGAGTTTGATGCCGCCAGATGGTACAAAATACTCCAAGATGAGAAGGTAACCGTCTGGTACACGGCTCCTACAGCGATTCGCCGTCTTATGAGGATAGATTCTGAACCGACAAAAGAGTATGACCTCTCCCATCTTCGCCTTATTCAGAGCGTGGGAGAACCCCTGAATCCTGAAGCCGTTCTATGGGGCAAGGAGAAACTGGGACTCCCTATCCATGATAACTGGTGGCAGACGGAGACGGGCGGAATTATGATTGCAAATCTTATCTCTCAAACTATCCGTCCGGGTTCCATGGGCAGAACTCTTCCCGGCATCGAAGCAGGCATCGTACATCAAAATGAGGATGGAACTATTACTGAGGTGAACGAGCCAAACAAAGAGGGTGAGTTAGCTCTCAAAGTCGGCTTTCCCTCTCTCTTTCGAGGTTATCTCCATACAGAGGAGAAGTACAAAAGCTGTTTTGTCGGAGAGTGGTACATAAGCGGTGATTTGGCGTACAAAGATGAGGATGGATATTATTGGTTTGTGGGACGAGCGGATGACATTATCAAAACCTCCGGTCACATGGTGGGTCCTTTTGAGGTTGAAAGCGCTCTTATGGAACACCCTGCAGTTGCAGAAGCCGGAGTTATCGGTAAGCCTGACGAGATGATTGGTCAGTTGGTCAAAGCTTTTGTAACGCTCAAATCCGGATACACTCCAAGCAATGCGCTGATGCATGAATTAATAGGTTTTGGACGCAAAAAACTGGGCGTTGCCGTAGCACCCAAAGAGATAGAGTTTCAACAAAATCTGCCAAAAACCAGAAGCGGAAAGATTATGCGAAGAGTTCTAAAAGCACGCGAAATGGGGTTGCCGGAGGGCGACACCTCAACGTTGGAAGATTAAAGGAGCGATGCATGGAACTTGATTTTAACAGAGCAAAAGAGTTTTTCAAAGGGATGCTTTTCATTCGCAGATTTGAAGAGAGATGTGTAGAGCTTTACTCCAACCAAAAAATTCGCGGCTTTTTGCATCTCTACATTGGAGAAGAGGCGATTGCAGTAGGGCTTATGAGTGCGCTGAGCGAAGAGGATGCCATATTTGCAACCTACCGTGAACATGGGCATGCACTCGCACGAGGTGTGAGTGCAAAAACAATTATGGCAGAGATGTTCGGCAAAATGGAGGGGTGTTCACGAGGGCGCGGCGGTTCTATGCACCTTTTTAACGCTGCAACAAGATTTTACGGCGGCAGTGCAATTGTCGCCGGCGCTCTGCCTCTTGCCGTAGGAATGGCGCTCGCAGATAAGATGATGAAGCGAAACCGAGTTACGGTGTGTATTTTTGGAGACGGTGCCGTGGCTGAGGGGGAGTTTCATGAGTCCCTCAACCTAGCCGCTCTGTGGAGGCTTCCGGTTTTGTTTGTTTGCGAAAACAACAGATATGCCATGGGAACAGCTTTAACACTTACCGAGTCTGAGACAAACATTTATAAAAAAGCAGTCTCCTATAAAATAAACTCAAAACAAATAGATGGAATGCGCGTTATGGATGTAGCCGAGGCGGCAAAAGAGGCTATTGCATATATTCACTCAGAGAAAGCTCCCATGTTTTTGGAGTGCCTCACCTACCGTTTTCGCGCCCACTCCATGTTTGATGCCGAACTCTACCGCCAAAAAGCAGAGGTTGATGAGTGGAAGAAGAGAGACCCTCTTATACTCTTTGAAGAGAGTCTCAAAGAGAAAAATCTATGGTCTGCAATAAACAAAGCAGAGATAGAAGATGAGATAAAAATCACGATTGACGAGGCGGTTGCATTTGCAGAGAATGGAACACTTGAACCGATAGAGGATTTAGAGAAATTTGTATATTCGGAGGCACGCCATGGATAATATCACTACCTACCGTGAAGCGGTCAAAGAGGCTATCCGAAAAGCGATGCATGAAGATGAACGCGTATTTCTGATGGGCGAGGATGTCGGTCATTATGGCGGCTGTTATGCAGTGAGCATGGGACTTTTAGAGGAGTTTGGAGCTGAGCGAATTATAGATACGCCGCTGAGCGAATCAGCTTTTACGGGAGCCGGAATCGGGGCGGCGATGAACGGCATGCGCCCAATTGTTGAGATAATGACCGTAAATTTCAGTCTTTTAGCACTTGACCAGATTATGAACAACGCCGCAACTCTGCTTCACATGTCGGGCGGTCAATTTAATGTTCCTCTGGTTATCCGCATGGCAACCGGCGGCGGCAAACAACTCGCAGCACAACACTCTCATTCGCTTGAAGGATGGTTTGCCCACATTCCTGGATTGAAAGTTTTAACTCCTGCGACTATTCAGGATGCTTATGAGATGGTTGGATTAGCATTGAGCGACCCTGACCCGGTACTTATTTTTGAAAACGCTCTGCTCTATAACTCTAAAGGTTCTCTCGATATGAATGCAATACCCACACCTATCGGAAAAGCGCTTATCCATAAAGCAGGCAAAGATATAACGATTATAACCTATGGAATAAGCCTCTTCAAAGCACTTGAAGCCTCCAAAACTTTGGCAGAGGTGGGAATCGATGTAGAGGTAATTGATTTGCGCTCCCTTCGCCCTCTGGATAATGAGACAATCATGAACTCCATCAAAAAAACGCACAGAGTTATAATCGTAGATGAGGGGTGGAAGTCAGGAAGTATCTCTGCCGAGATTATGGCGCGCATTAATGAACAGGCTTTTTATGAGCTGGATGCACCGATGGAACGCATCTGCACCGTAGAAGTTCCCCTCCCCTATGCGAAACATCTTGAAGATGCAGCCCTGCCGCAGCCCCAAAAGATTGTTGCTATGGCAAAAAAAATGATGAGTAAATTATGAGCCAATTTTTAATGCCTAGCTTAGGCGCAGACATGGAGTCCGCTGTTTTGATGGAGTGGCATGTTAAAGAGGGCGATGCAGTTAAAAAGGGGCAGATTATTGCCGAAGTTGAGACTAGCAAAGGGGTGATTGAGATTGAAGTTTTTGAAGAGGGCATAGTAGAAAAACTTCTTGTAACACCCGAGACCGAATGTAGTGTCGGCATGCCTCTGGCAATCATAGTTTCGAGCTCTGAGAGTATCGCACAAACAGAAGAGACTAAACATGAGACTATAACAAAAGAGCAGAATCTATCTCATGAGGAGCGTATAAAAATTTCTCCTGCTGCCCATAAAAGAGCAGATGAACTAGGTGTAGATTTGAATAAAATCACTCCTTTAGAGGGTGTGATACAACTAAGCCAAGTGGAGGCGGTTGCCCCAACTAAGGTAGAAGCTCCCAAACATGCAGAAGCCAAAGAGGGAATGCGTCAAGCTATTGCAGCCGCCATGAGCCGTTCTAACGCCGAAATACCGCACTACTACCTTGCAACATCCATCAACATGACGCCCGCTTTGGAGTATCTACAAGAGTTAAACAGAGAACGAAGCATAAAAGAGAGAATACTTCCAATCGCTCTTTTGATTCGTGCAGTTGTGCTCTCTCTCAAAGAGGTTCCACAGCTCAACGGTTTTTGGCAAAACTCTGAAATGCAGATTAGCAAAGAGATTCATCCGGGCATAGCCATAGCACTACGGGGAGGAGGATTGATTACTCCGGCATTAATAGATGCACAAAATATGAATCTGAGCGATACGATGAACGCTCTGAGTGAGTTGATAACACGCACACGCTCAAGAAAACTTCGCTCGGGCGAGATGACAAAACAGACTATTACAATCACAAATTTGGGTGATTTGGGAGTAGAGAGTGTCTATGGTGTTATTTATCCTCCGCAACTGGCAATTGTCGGATTTGGAGCCATCATGGAGAAACCTTGGGCTGAGGGGGATGCGCTTTGTGTCAGAAAAGTCATGCGTGCTACACTCGCAGGCGACCACCGTGCCACGGACGGGCGCATTGGAGCGCTCTTTTTAGAGAAGTTAAATCAATATTTACAAAAACCTGAGGAGCTATTATGACAAAAGATGAAATTAAGCGTATGATAATTGAGCAGATTTTAGAAGTTGCGCCCGATATAAGTGTGGATGAGATTACGCCGGACGGGAGTTTGCAACGCTCTTTGGAGATTGATTCATTCGATTTTTTAAAAATACTTACTGCTATGCATGAAAAAACAGGTGTTGAAGTCCCCGAGTCTGACTACGCAAAAGTTGCCACACTTGAGAGCATGACAGGCTATTTTGCCGCACATTTATAAAATATATTTGTAAGAGGAGATTAAAATGAAACATACTGCATGGCTAAGTAAAAAACTCAAAAGCGGCAAGATTATGTGTGAGGCTTGCGCGCACTCTTGCACGCTTGACGAGGGCGAATATGGGATTTGCGGGGTGAGAAGAGTCGAGGATGGAGAATTAAGACTTCTCGTATATGGGGTTGCTGCGGCTGTAAATGTTGACCCTGTAGAAAAAAAACCGATGTTTCACTTTTTACCAAAAAGCAGAGCCTTTTCGGTTGGAACAGTGGGGTGCAACTTCTCATGTAAGTTTTGTCAAAACTACGATATATCTCAATACCCTAAAGAGCATAATCATCAGATTATCGGTCAGGAGTTCCCACCAAATGAAATTGTCGAACTCGCAATTACAAACAGATGTGAGTCCATAGCATATACCTACAATGAGCCTGTTGTTTTTTTTGAATATACCTATGACACGGCGAAGCTTGCAAAAGATAGAGGACTGAAAAATATCTATGTCACAAGCGGTTATGAGACAAAAAAAGCTATTGATTTGCTCGCTCCCTACATTGACGGAATGAATATTGACATCAAATCTTTTAGTGATAAGTTTTACAAAGAGATATGCGGCTCACACCTCAAACCGGTACTTGAAGCTGTAAAGTATGCACATGAAAAAGGAATTTGGGTCGAGATTACAACTCTTCTTATCGAAGGTAAAAACGACTCGGATGAGGAGATTCGGGGGATTGCAAAATTTATCGCTTCTATTGACACATCCATGCCATGGCACCTCTCAGCTTTTCACCCTATGTACAAGATGCTAGATGTCCC
Organism: Sulfurimonas sp.; assembly: GCA_030646745.1. Classification (GTDB taxonomy): domain Bacteria; phylum Campylobacterota; class Campylobacteria; order Campylobacterales; family Sulfurimonadaceae; genus Sulfurimonas. The sequence goes on from JAUSKV010000159.1 coordinate 7,619, forward strand.
AAGAACTTCCTCCGCAACCCTTCACAGAGCCTATAAAATTGCTCAGGAGGAGGGACTGAACTATGTTTATGTAGGAAATATTGATGATAACGATTATGAGTCAACCTACTGTCCAAGCTGTAAAAATAAGGTAATAGAGAGAAGCGGCAATATCGGTCAATTTGTAACCAATCATCTTGATGAGAACGGAACCTGTCCGCACTGCGGCTATAACCTTAAAGGGGTGTGGGAATAATGATTTCTAACTCAGAGCTAACCGAGAACCTGATAGATATAGGCGTACTCAGTACAAAAAATATAATTGAAGCTTTTCAAAATGTGGATAGAGCAGATTTTGTTCGTGATTCAACCGCTCCTGACATATACGAGGATTATCCTCTTCAGATAGGGCATGGACAGACTATCTCTCAGCCGAGAACGGTTGCCATGATGATGGAGATGCTCTCTCCAAAAGAGGGAGAGAAGATTTTAGATATAGGAAGCGGCTCCGGTTGGACAACGGCACTTCTTGCCTTTATTGTCGGAGAGAGCGGTTCTGTAACAGGAGTAGAGAGAGTAAGGGAACTTGTGAAATTCGGAAACAGTAATCTTGCAAAGTATAACTTTAGCAATGCAAAGATTATTCAGGCAAGGGCTAAGCTTGGAATAGTCGGTGAAGAGTTTGACCGTATTTTGGTATCTGCAGCTGCAGATGAGTTTCCTTACGAGTTGACCGCACAGCTAAAAATCGGCGGTAAACTTGTAATTCCTGTCAGAGATTCAGTATATGAGATAAGAAAAAATGAGAGTGGAAAGCTCGAAGCGAGAGAGCACTATGGATTTTCATTTGTACCGTTAATTTTCTGAAATTTTTTATAATAGATACAAAAAACTTGATTTCAAATAATGTTCAATTTTAGATATTATACAGCTAAATAATTTTAGAAATGGGGATAATGTGAAATATATATTAATAGCGGTATTCATTTATGGCAGTTTATTTGGAGAAAATCTTGAAACTGCTTCAGAAGTACAAAAGAGCCAAAACACAACAAACCCTGCCTCTAATGTCGAATTTAAAAAAGGATTAGAGGCACAAAGCAAGAATGATTTTGCTACTGCTTTTAAATATTTGGAACCATTGGCTAAAAACGGTGAATCTAGTGCCCAGCTTGCCATGGCTACAATGCTCTACTGGGGCGGACATGGTATAACAAAAAATATTGCTGAATCAATAAAATGGTACACACTCTCAGCGAATCAAGGCGATGATTCAGCACAATACAAACTGGGAGAAATGTACTATCACGGCACAGAGGTCAAGCAAAATATAGTCGAAGCAGTAAAATGGTACACAGCGTCAGCCAATAAAGGAAACAGTGTAGCTCAAGCACGATTAGGCTATATGTTTACTTTTGGTGAAGGTATTCCGGTTAACAACAGCGAAGCCATAAAATGGTACGCTCTAGCTATTAATAATGGCAACCAAAAAGCTAAGTGTGATATATTTGAACCTTTGTTGGCATCAAACAACACAAGAGAGGCAAAACAAGAAGCCAAAGCACTTCTTACAAAAGCCTACAATGAGACCCATAACTATCAGTGCAAGCTGATTTATGACAGATATAAGCTACAGAATTTTTAGCCTATATCTTATAAAAATCCCTTAAAATATTCTATTTCCGCAAATTTCACATAAAGACTCAAAATCGTTTACCGCACAGCAAATAGTTTTGTAAATATACTTAAACATCTGTTTTATCCTTTTTTTTTAGTTATTAAAATCAAGCATTTGCTGTTCCCATAAATCATCAAAATTGCAACATACTTGCAACACTACAGCTGTATGATTCTATTTTAAAAATAAATTAGAGGCTGTATTCATGTTGTATAAACAAATAATTTTAGCTGCCCATATAGATACAACCTTTCATAAAATAAATAATTTCTGTTGGAGAAAATTTTTTCTCTCAACTTTAATCTTATTTTAATAGTATGTATGATAGAGAGAGAGACGGGAAACTAACGATAATAGTTATCACAATCTAACATACTCTAAATACTCCCTTTGTCTCTACCTTTATTCTAAAAAATCTATCTCTAAATTCAAATCCCACTTTTTTGCTTTAATCAAAAATATAAAAAACAACCCTTCTCAAAAAATGCTTCGATTTTTTATCACTTATAA